>JBBIPS010000001.1:0-4621 GCA_037442725.1 Burkholderiales bacterium
TGCCGCGGCCGAGGCCTTCCGGGCTGGAGCCAGACCGGCCCGTCCGAGCGCCGCGCGCTGCTGCAGAAGGCCGCCGCCGCACTGGTGGCGAAGACGCCGCAGTTCATCGAAGCGGTGGCCGCCGAGACCGGCGCCAGCGGGATGTGGGCCGGCTTCAACGTGCAGCTGGCCGCGGGCATGCTGCACGAGGCCGCGGCGCTGACGACGCAGATCGCCGGCGAGGTGATCCCGAGCGATGTCCCGGGCAGCCTGGCGCTGGCGGTGCGCCAGCCGGCCGGCGTGGTGCTCGGCATCGCACCGTGGAACGCACCGATCATCCTGGGCGTGCGCGCCATCGCCACGCCGCTGGCCTGCGGCAACACCGTGATCCTGAAGGGCAGCGAGAACTGCCCGCGCACCCACGGCCTGATCGTCGAGGCGTTCCAGGACGCGGGCTTGCCGGCCGGCGTCGTCAACTACATCACCAACGCACCCGAGGATGCCGCTGCGCTGGTCGAGGCGATGGTGGCGCAGCGCGCGGTGCGACGCGTCAACTTCACGGGCTCGACCCGCGTCGGGCGCCTGATCGCGATGACCTGCGCCAGGCACCTCAAGCCGGTGCTGCTCGAGCTCGGCGGCAAGGCGCCGCTGGTGCTGCTGGACGACGCCGACATCGACGACGCGGTCAACGCGGCCGCCTTCGGCTGCTTCGCCAACTCGGGCCAGATCTGCATGAGCACCGAGCGCATCATCGTCGACGAGGCGATCGCCGATCGCTTCGTCGAGGCGTTCGTCGCCAAGGCCGGTGCGCTGCCGCTGGGCGACCCGCGCGGGCCGGCGCCGGTGGTGCTGGGCAGCGTGATCGGCATGAACACCGTCGAGCACTGCAACGCGCTCATCGACGACGCGCTGGCCAAGGGCGCCAGACTCATGTGCGGCGGCAAGGCCGCGGACACGCTGATGCCGGCCACGGTGCTCGACCGCGTGCGGCGCGACATGCGCATCTACGCCGAGGAGACCTTCGGTCCGGTCAAGTGCATCGTCCGGGTCGCGGGCGTCGACGCGGCCGTCGCCTGCGCCAACGACAACGAGTACGGACTGGCCGCGGCGGTGTTCGGCCGTGACGTGGCGCGCGCGATGAACGTCGCGCGGCGCATCGAGTCGGGCATCTGCCACGTCAACGGCCCGACGGTGCACGACGAGGCGCAGATGCCGTTCGGCGGCGTCAAGGGCAGCGGCAACGGCCGCTTCGGCGGCAAGGCCGGCATCGCCGAGTTCACCGACCTGCGCTGGATCACGCTGCAGACGACACCGCGGCACTATCCGTTCTGAGGCACGCGGCCCCGGCCCGTCGGCCTCTCACTCCTTGATCGAGCCGGTCATTCCCGAGACGTAGTGCTCGACGAAGAACGAGTAGATGAACGCCACCGGCAGCGAGCCGAGCAGCGCGCCGGCCATCAGCGCGCCCCAGTGGTAGACGTCGCCCTCGACCAGCTCGGTGACGACGCCGACCGGCACCGTCTTGTTCTCCGACGACGAGACGAAAGTCAGCGCGTAGATGAACTCGTTCCAGCTCAGCGTGAAGGCGAAGATGCCGGCCGAGATCAACCCCGGCACCGCCAGCGGCAGGATGATCTTGACCAGGATCTGCCAGCGGCTCGCGCCGTCGATCAGCGCGCACTCCTCCAGCTCGTAAGGGATCGAGCGGAAGTAGCCCATCAGCAGCCAGGTGCAGAACGGGATCAGGAAGGTCGGGTACGACAGGATCAGCGCCATGCGCGTGTCGAACAGGCCGAGCTGGAAGATGATCGTCGCCAGCGGGATGAACAGGATCGACGGCGGCACCAGGTAGGCCAGGAAGATCGCGCCGCCGACCGGCTTGGCGCCCTGGAAGCGCAGCCGCTCGATCGCATAGGCCGCGAGCACCGCCGCCACCAGCGAGACTACCGTCGACACCACCGAGACGACGACCGTGTTCCACAGCCAGTCGGGGTACGGCGTCTCGAACAGCAGCTTGTGGAAGTGCGCCAGCGTCGGCCTCAAGGTCCAGAACGGGTTGGCGTCGCGCGAAATCAGGTCCGAGTCCGGTTTCACCGAAGTGATGACCATCCAGTAGAACGGGAACAACAGCACGAAGACGAAGATGCCGAGCGGCAGGTAGACCGTGACCCAGCGTCGCGGCAGCGACTGCAGGTAGTCCATGCCCACCACTTCGTCGTTCGGTGCGCTCACCTGTCGCCCCCCTGCTGCCAGGCGCGACGCTGCAGCCCGAAGTAGCTGAACATCACCGCGGCGAGCAGGAACGGCACCATCAGCGTGGCCAGCGCCGCGCCCTCGCCGAGCGCGCCGCCCGGGATGCCGCGCTGGAACGCCAGCGTGGCCATCAGGTGGGTGGCGTTGAGCGGCCCGCCGCGCGTGAGCACGTAGATGAGCTGGAAGTCGGTGAAGGTGAACAGCACCGAGAAGGTCATCACCACCGCGATGATCGGCGTCAGCAGCGGCAGCGTGACGTGGCGGAACTGCTGCCACGGCGTGGCACCGTCGATCGCCGAGGCCTCGTAGAACGACGGCGAGATGGTCTGCAGCCCGGCCAGCAGCGAGATCGCGACGAACGGCACGCCGCGCCAGACATTGGCCGCGATCGTCGACAGCCGCGCGTTCCAGGGGTCGCCGAGGAAGTCGATGTAGCGGTCGATCAGCCCGAGCTTCATCAGCACCCACGAGAAGACCGAGAACTGCGCGTCGTACAGCCACCAGAAGGCGATCGCCGACAGCGCCGTCGGCACGATCCACGGCAGCAGCACGACGGCGCGGAAGAACGACTTGAACGGCAGGTTCTTGTTCAGCAGCAGCGCCAGATACAGCCCGAGCGCGAACTTCAGCGCGCTCGCCACGACGGTGTAGAAGAGGGTGTTGAACAGCGCCAGCCGCGTCACGCTGTCGGAGACCAGGTAGGCGAAGTTCTCGATCCCCACCCAGACGCCGGGGCGGCCGATCTTGGCGTCGGTGAAACCCAGCCAGGTGCCGAGCCCGAGCGGGTAGGCGAGCAGGCCGACCAGCAGCACCGCGGCCGGCAGCATGAACACGTAGCCGAGCGCGTTGCGGCTGTTCTGCAGCTTGTCGAGCAGCGTCATGGCCTCACCGCATGCCGCCGGCCGGGGCGTGCGGCGTGTCGCGCGTCACGCCCCCGCGTGGCGCGCCGACGCGCCGCGACACCTCGCGGCAGCGCTGGTGCGGGCAAGTTCAGACCTTGTAGTAGCGCTTGGCGCGCGACTCGGCGCGCTCGGCCGCCTCCTTGGGCGTCTTGTTGCCGCTCGAGGCCTCGGCCACCATGTCGAGCACGATGTAGTCGGCCATCGCCGCCGCCGAGGCGTAGCCCAGCGGCCCGTCGTGCCCGTTGTCGAGCATGATCGAGCCGCCGTCGCGGTAGATCGTGTGCTTCGGGTCGACGGTCCAGATCGGGTTCTTCTCGAACGCGCGCAGCGGCTGCGAGACGTAGCCGATCGCCGCCTGCATCCACGGGTTGTACTGCTCGCCCTCCATCAGGAAGCGCACCAGTTCCTTGGCCGCCTGCGGGTACCTGGTGTGCTTGAAGGTCATGAACTGCGTGATCTGCATCAGCTCGGTCGGTCGGCCCACCGGCCCGATCGGGAAGTGCGCGTGCTGGATGTCGGCCACCATCTCCTTGACCTTGGGATCCTGCGAGTTCTTCGCCGCGTAGTAGATCGAGATGCCGTTGCCGGTCATCGAGACCTGGCCGTCGATGAAGGCCTTGTTGTTGTTCGGGTCGAGCCAGCCCAGCGTGCCGGGAACGAAGGTCTGGTAGAGCTGCTTGGCGTACTCGAGCGCGGCGATCGTCTCGGGCGAGTTGATGACGACGTTGCCGGCCTTGTCGACCATCTTGCCGCCGTGCGACCACAGCAGCCAGTGCACCCAGTTGTTGCCGTCGCCCACCGCCTTGCCGAGTGCGAAGCCCGGATGCGTGCCCTTGGCCGCCATCGCCTGGCACAGCTTGAGGAAGCCGGCGGTGTCCTTCGGGATGCCGTCGAATCCTGCCGCCTTGACGTGGCTGTCGCGGTAGACGACCGCGTTGCCGACGATGCCCCACGGGATCGAGATCCACTTGCTGGTGCCGGTGCGCTGCGCGTACTTCTTGCACACGTCGTACCAGCCGCCGTACTTCTTGCCGAGGTAGTCGGCCAGGTCGGTCATGTCGATCAGCTTGTCCGGGTACTGGTGCGGGTCGTCGAACCAGCCGATGATGATGTCCGGGCCGCTGCCGACGTTGGCCGCCACCGCGGCCTTCGGGCGCACGTCCTCCCAGCCCTCGTTGTCGACGCGCACGTCGATGCCGTACTTGGCGCTGAACTTCTTGATGTTGACCATGAAGGCGTCTTCGTCGCCCTGCACGAAGCGCTTCCAGCGCAGCACGCGCAGCTTGGCGCCCTTCTCCGGCTTGTAGGCCAGCGTCTGCGCCTGCGCTGCCGGCGTCCACAGGGCACCGGCACCCAGCGTCGCAGCAGCGGCCGCGCCGGCGGAACTCTCGAGAAACTTGCGGCGATTCTGGTCTTGCATGGTCATCTCCTTGGGGTTGCGATCGACTTCGAGTTGAGTCGAGGGTGGGTGGTGGCTGGTCGATCGC
>JBBIPS010000002.1:0-4191 GCA_037442725.1 Burkholderiales bacterium
CAGCGCGGGCCAGGCCAGCGCCGCCGCCAGCCCGATCGGCATGAGCAGCGCGGCGACGATCGCCTCGCGCGACATCCACGAGCGCTGCGGATGGCGGAACACATTGAGCGCGCGCCAGGGCCGCCCGATCTCGAGCCACACGCTGGTCAGGCCGAGCGCGATCAGCGCCAGCCCGGCGAGCATCAGCGCGGTGAACGCCACGCCGCTCGCGCCGGCCAGTGCGCTGGCGACGATCAGCCCGCTGCCGGCACCGCCACCGATGAAGTTGCCGGCGGCACGCGCATCCCAGTGCGCCTGCTGCCAGGGGTTGGGGCCGAAGCCGTCGCCGGCGGTCGACGGATGCTGCCTCATTGCGGGTCTCCAGCGTCGTCGAGCGGGCCGTCCCACAGGTAGTGGAAGCCGGGCCCGGTGCCGAGCTCCTCGTGCATGCGGAAGTGCTGGTTGTGCGCGAGCGCCTGCGAGACGTTGCTCTGCGGGTCGTCGCGGTCACCGAAGATCAGTGCCTGCGCGATGCAGGCGTTGACGCAGGCGGGCGTGGCCTCGGGGTCGACGCCCGGGGTCAGGCCCCGGGCCAGTCCGGCGTCGATGCGGTCGACGCAGAAGGTGCACTTGGTCGCCACGGCCAGCCTGGCCGGGTCATGGCGCAGCGCTTCGGTCTCGGTCGGCGTTCCGTAGGCGAACGACGCGCGCTGCGTCTTGTAGCGTGCCTGGTAGGGGCAGGCCACGGCGCAGTAGGCGCAGCCGATGCACAGGTCGTAGTCGATCGTGACGATGCCGTCCGCGCGTTTGCGCGTCGCGGTGCTCGGGCAGACGTCCAGGCACGGCGGCTCGTCGCAGTGCTGGCAGCCGACCGGGACGAAGGCGCGCTGCACGTCGGGGTAGGCGCCGAACTCCATGTCGAGCACGCGCCGCCACTGCACACCCGGCGGCGTGGCGTTGGCCTGCTTGCACGCCGCGGTGCAGGTCTGGCAGCCGACGCAGCGCCGCAGGTCGGCGACCATCGCCCAGCGCGTCATGGCGCGGTCCTCGAGACCCTCACGCGCACGATGTCGGCGCCCGACCCGGTGGCGTCGGTGAGGTCGAGCGACATCGTCGCCAGCGTGTTCAGGCTGGGCACGCCGAAGTTCTTGGCCAGCGGCGTGGCCCAATGGTCGAACTGGCCGATCAGCAGCAGCGTGTCGGGGCGGATGCCCTGGCGCAGCACGGCGCGGCCGTGCACCTGGCGCTGCGGTGTCGCGATCTCGACCGTGTCGCCGTCGGCGATGCCCAGCCGCGCGGCAGCGTCCGGGTTGATGATCACGCCGCGGTGGCCGGCGATGTTGTCGGCCACCTCCTTGATCATCTGCACGCCGACGTTGCCGCCCCAGGCGTACTGCATGCTGCGCGCGGTGAGCAGCCAGAACGGGTAGTCCTCGGCGCGGCCGCCGGCCTTGACGACGCTGACGTCCCACAGCGCGGGGAAGTCCTTCCACACCGGCAGTCCCTGGTACTCGGCGAGCTGCTTGTCCCACCAGTGCATGTCGCTGTCGTGCAGCCGGCGGCCGAGCTCGACGCCGACGCGCTTGAGCCGCTCCTGGTAGGGCATCTCGAAGCGCAGCCCGTGCTCGACCAGCGTCGGCAACAGGTACCACTGGTCGCGCGGGAAGGGCTTGGTCGCCAGGCCGTGCTCCTTCCACCAGTCGAGGCCGTTGACCTCGGCGCCGCCGCTCAACTCTGCGCTGGCCGACCTGCACACCGCGTCCCAGATCTGGTCGCGCGTGTGCGCCTGATCGACATCGAGCGAGAAGTCGCCGTGCTCGCCCTTGAGCGGCACGCCGCCGGCGCCCTTGTTGATCGCCGCGTTGTACTTGGCCAGCAGTCCGCAGCGCCGGGCCAGCTCGGTGGCGATGTCGGTGAAGTCGCGCGCCTGGCCGCGCGCGGCCACCGCCGGCTGGCGCAGCGCGTAGCCTTGGTGGTCCCAGAACTGCTCGACGTACTTGGTGCCGCCGATGCGCATCAGCTGCAGGCTCTCGAGGTCGGTGGCGTCGGGCAGCAGCACGTCGGCGAAATGGTTGCTCTCGTCGCGGGTGTAGGCGAAGGCGACGACGAACGGGAAGCGCGCCATCGTCGCGCCGACGGCCTCGGTGTCCCAGAACGAGATCGCCGGGTTGGTGCGGTAGACGAACCAGACGTCGGGCAGCGTCACCTGCGGCAGGCCCTTGGGGGTGTCGTCGAGGAACATCCACGAGAAGTGCGTCGGCCCGAGCGCCTGGCTCCACGCGCCGTTGCCGGCCAGCGGCACCATCGTGCGGTAGGCGTTGCGGATGTTCGGGTTGGCCGACCAGTGCGCCTTGTCGGTCGGGTTCAGCGGATAGTGCATGAAACCGTCGGGCCCCGGACGCACGCTGGCCAGCCGCTCCGACAGCGGCCGGGTCAGCCGCACCGTGGTGCCGATCGTGCCGCCGGGGACTTCGAGCGCGCCGACCAGGCAGGCCAGCAGCGTGCGCGCCCAGCAGCACTCGAAGCCGCCCCAGCCGTTGTTGACGGTCTTGCCCAGCGTCACCGCCACCGGGCGGAACGGCAGCGTCCTGCCTTCGATCTCGACCGTCTGGCCGACGCAGGCGTGGTCCACGTACTCGTGCGCGATCTGGCGCATCGTCGCCGCGGCGACGTCGCAGATCGCCGCCGCCCACTCCGGCGAGTAAGGCGCGATGTGGGCGACCAGCTTGTCGAATCCGGTCTGCCCGGCGAGCTGCCCGTCGGCGAGCAGTTCGTCGTCGGGGCCGATCTCGACCGCGTCGACCTGCACCGACTTCGACAGCGCCTCGCGCATGCCGGGCGTGTCGTAAGGGCGGGCCGCGCCACTCGCCTCGTCCCAGACCAGCGGCTTGCGCGTGGCGCGGTCGCGCAGGTAGTAGCCGTGCGCGCCGACGAGGTAGGGCGACGCGGTGCGGCGCGCCAGGAAGTCGAGGTCGAGTCGCTCGCGCGGCGTCTCGTGCAGCAGCACGTGGATCAGCGCGAACAGGAACGCGGCGTCGGTCTTGGGCTTGATCGGCACCCACTGCGCCGAGCAGGCGCCGGTGACCGACAGATGCGGCTCGACCTGCACCCGCTTCATGCCGCGCACGCGCGCCTGCGCATGGCGCCAGATGCCGGCCACGCCGCCCGAGGCCTCGATGTTCGAGCCGCACGAGATCAGGTAATTGCACTGCGGCGTGTCGGCGGCGACGATGAAGGCGCGGTGCCAGAACTCGCCGTACAGATGCTCGGAGTGGTAGCACTTGACGCCCTGGCCCGAGCCGAAGCCCATGTCCACCGGGCCCCAGGCCGACAGGAAGGCCGGGAACGTGCCCATGTACGACTGCGGCGTGCCGCCGCCGCCGAAGCTCGCCGCCAGGCGCGGGTAACCCGACGCATCGGTGAGCCCCTCGGCGCGGATGCGCAGCAGCCGCTCGGCGATCAGCGCGTAGGCCTCGTCCCACGAGATCTCGACGAAGCCGGGATCCTCGTGGTGGCCCTTGTTCGGGTTGGTGCGCTTCATCGGCGCGAGCACCCGGTTCGGGTTGTAGGTCTTCTGCACCAGGCCGAAGGCCTTGACGCAGACCTTGCCGCCGCCCGGGTGCACCTGCGCGGCGCAGAAGTTGGGCTCGACCTCGGTGGCCACGCCGTGCTCGACCTTGACGGTCAACAGGTCCGGACCGGCCACGCACTGGTAGCAGTAGGTCGGGACGCGGCGCGTCGCCGGTGTCGCGGTCGATTCGGCGGCGGTCATGGCGCTGCGATCAGCCCGCCTTGACCAGCGCCGCGGCTTTCTGCGCCTTGGCCGCCAGGCGCTGTGCGGTCTTGGCGACGTCGACGATGAAGCGGCCGTGCCTGCCGCGACAGATCGGCTCGACGCCGTCGCGCGCCTCGACCTCGAACACGACGGCGCGGCCGTTGACCTCGGCCACGCGCACCGTCAGCTCGACCGGCATGTCGAGCAGCGTCGCCGCGATGTGGTCGATCTCGACGCGCGTGCCCACCGAGTCCTCGCCCGCATCGAGGTGCGCGAGCAGCAGGTCGCGGCAGGCTATCTCGATGTCGCGCACGAGCATCGGCGTGGCGTACACGCGCGCGGCCTCGCCCATGAAATCGATGGTGCGATCGCGCGTCACGGTCAGGCGCGTCGTGCTCTGGACACCGGGAACGAGGGACGACTTCATCGGGCTCTCC
>JBBIPS010000003.1:0-3628 GCA_037442725.1 Burkholderiales bacterium
GCGCCGCCGGTCAGTGGGCGGCGCCGAGCCCCTCGCTGCCGTTGCCGCCGGCCTGCGCCTGCTGCGCCTGCTGCGCCTGCTGGGCCTCGAACATCGCCTGGAAGTTGACCTCGGTCAGCATGATCGGCGGGAATCCCGCACGCGTGCAGACGTCGGAGATGATGGCGCGCAGGTAGGGGTAGATCATCTGCGGGCAGACGATGCTGAGGATGCCCTGGCGCTGCTCGTCGGGGACGTTGCGGATCTCGAAGATGCCGGCCTGCTTGGCCTCGATCAGGAACAGCGTGCGCTCCTTGACCTTGGTCGTCACGGTGGCAGTGACGGTGACCTCGAAGATGCCGTCGGCAACGCCCCCTGCGGCCATGCCGAGGTTGATCTCGACCTGCGGCTGCTGCTGCTCGAGCAGGATCTGAGGCGAGTTCGGCTGCTCCAGCGACAAGTCCTTCAGGTACATGCGCTGGATCTGGAACACGGGGGTCGCTTCTGCGGTGTCGGCCATGGCGTCGGAGTCCGGGGGCTGATGGAAAAGGCCCGCATCCGGCACAGGTGCGGGCGGGTGGCAGCGCGAATTATCGCGCAGCGGGCAGCTCGTCCGGATCGGCAGTTCAGCCGGCGGCACGCGCCAGCAACGGCGCCAGGCCGCCGCTGCGATCGAGGTCGACCAGGTCGTCGCAACCGCCGACATGGGTCGAGCCGATGAAGATCTGCGGCACCGTGCGCCGGCCGGTCAGCTCGACCATGCGCTCGCGCTCGGCGGGGTCCAGGTCGACCCGCACTTCATCGATCCGCTCGACGCCGCGCTGCCTGAGCAGGGCCTTGGCGCGCAGGCAGAACGGGCAGACCTCGGTGGTGTACATGCGGACGAGGGTCATGGCAGAAGGCGCATTCATCGGGATGAGCCGATTGTGCCGGCATCGGCAATGCCTTGCGCGGCGCCGGGCCTCGCGGTGGCCCCGGGTACGTGCCGGCGTCGCGCGACGAGCGTCGAAGTCCCGCGTCCCGAACGGCACTGCTGAACCGCATCGCCTCGGGCCGTGCGGTGGCCCACGCGCAGGCCGATCGACGGCGGCGCGGCGACGAGCGCCGGACCGGGTCAGGGCACGGACCGAGCCCGGATCTTCGTCACGACGCAGCCCCGACCTCGCCCATTTCGAGCGGCAGCTTGATGTAGAACATCCGCAGCTTCTCGCCCGCCAGGTGCGCCAGGAGTCGGCCCGCCTCGTCGTCGGTCAGCGCGAAGCCGACCTCGACCGAGACGTCGCCGGCGAGCTCGAAGAAATGCTCCTCGTGCAGCTTGCCATGGCGGCCGTAGCCGGCGATGGCACGGAACGCCGAGCCGCCGTGGACGCCGATCTTCCTGGCTTCCTCGAGCAGCCACTCGTAGGCCAGGATGCCGTGGTGGCGGCGGCTCTCCTGCACGTAGAACTTGAGGTAGACGCCTTGCATGGTCATGGGGGTCTCTCCTAGGCCCGCGCGAGCAACGCGTTGGCCAGCATGATGCCCGCCGCGCACAGCGTCAATGCGCCCAGCAGATGCGCGCCGGCCGCACCCAGCGCCCAGCCGTATTCGTGGCGGCCGATGAGCGTGAGGACTTCGGCCGAGAAGGTCGAGAAGGTCGTCAGGCCGCCCAGGAACCCGGTGATCACGAGCAGCCGCCACTCGGGCGCCAGCGCGGCGTTGTGGCCGAAGAAGGCGCTCGCCGCACCGACCAGCAGCCCGCCGACCAGATTGGCCGCCAGCGTGCCGAGCGGGAGGGTCGGAAAGATCGGGTTGAGCCAGCCGCCGAGCCACCAGCGCAACAAGGCGCCGGCGCCGGCGCCGCCGAAGACCGCCAGCAGCGAGAGTCCGCTCATGGGGTCGTTGTCCTTGCGATCCAGGCCGCCACGCGTCGGGCGTCAGAACAACCACAGATCCGCGCGCGGCAGTTCGAGCCAGTGCTCGCCCGGCGCCAGTGGCGCGTCGCCGTAGGCACGCAGCCGCGCCGACCCGAGCTGGAACAGGTGCTCCCAGCGGTCGCCGAGGAACATCGACGTGACGAGCGGCAGCCGCACGCGGTTGGCGCCATCGCCGTCGGCGAGCCGCACGCGTTCGAGCCGGATCATCGCGTGGGTCGGCGCGCCGGCGGCGAGCGCGGCGTTGTGCGGCTCGCCCCACAGGCGCCAGCCCTCGACGTGCAGCAGCGCGGCGTCGCCACGCAATTCGACGACAGCGCCCTCGATGCGGTTGCTGCTGCCCATGAAGCCGGCGGCGAACAGCGTGCGCGGGCGACCGTACATCTCCTGCGGCGTGCCCTGCTGTTCGATCACGCCGTCGTTGAGCAGCAGGATGCGGTCGGACATCGCCATCGCCTCGCCCTGGTCGTGCGTCACGACCAGCGCCGACAGCCGCAGCTCCAGGATCAGCTCGCGCAGCCAGGCGCGCGCCTCCTCGCGCAGCTTGGCGTCGAGATTGGACAGCGGCTCGTCCATCAGGATCACGGGCGGGTTGTAGACCAGCGCCCGCGCGATCGCCACGCGCTGCTGCTGGCCGCCCGACAACTGGTGCGGCAAGCGCTGCGCGAGCTCGGCCAGGCCGAGGCTGGCCAGCGCCGCGCCGACGCGCTGCCTGAGCTCGTCCACGCCGACACGGCGCAGCTTCAGGCCGTAGGCGACGTTGTCGAACACGCTGCGGTGCGGCCACAGCGCATACGACTGGAACACCAGCCCGAGGTTGCGCTGCTCGGCCGGCACTTCGGCGCCGGCGGCGCCGTCGAAGACGAGCCGGTCCTCGATGCGGATGCTGCCGCGGTGCGGCAGCTCGAGCCCGGCCACCGCGCGCAGCAGCGTCGTCTTGCCGCTGCCCGACGGGCCGAGCAGGCTGACCACCTCGCCCTCGGCAAGGTCGAGCGTGACGCCCTTGAGGATGGCGTTCGCACCGTACGCCAGGTGCAGGTCGCGCACCGCGAGCTTGTCAGTCATGCAGCCTGACTCCGAAGCGCAGCGCCACGGCCAGGCCGGCGCCCACCAGAGCGACGTTGATCAACGACAGCGCGGCCACCTGGTCGGCGCCGCCGGTGCCCCACAGCGAGACCAGCAGCGCGCCGATCACCTCGGTGCCCGGCCCGAGCAGGTAGACGCCGGTGGAGTACTCGCGCTCGAAGATCATGAACACCAGCAGCCAGCTCGCGAGCAGGCCGTAGCGCACCAGCGGCAGCGTGACGTGGCGCGTCGCCTGCGCACGGCTGGCGCCGGCCGAGCGCGCGGCCTCCTCGAGCTCGGGGCCGACCTGCAGCAGTGCGCTCGACACCAGCCGCATGCCGTACGCCAGCCAGACCACGGTGTAGGCGAGCCAGACGCTGAAGATCGTCGCGCGCAGCGGTGCCAGCGGAGGGAAGAACAGGAACACCCACAGGAAGGCCAGCCCGGCCAGCAACCCCGGCACCGCGCGCGGCACCAGCACCAGATAGTCGACCAGGCGCGACCAGCCGTCGTTGCGGCGATGGTTGGCCAGCGCCACCGCGCTGTAGCACGCCACCGCGAGCGCGCCGCCGATGACGCCGAGCAGCACGGTGTTGAGGATGCCGCGCACCAGCGTCGGCTGCTCGAAGACGGCGCGGAAGTTGTCGAGCGTGGCGACCTCCGACAGCGTG
>JBBIPS010000004.1:0-3113 GCA_037442725.1 Burkholderiales bacterium
CCGCGCCACGCAGCCTGGGGTCGAGCGCGTCGCGCCAGGCGTCGGCCATCAGCGAGAAGGCGGTGACGAACAGCGCCATGAACGCCGTGGCGGCGGCGAGCTGCCACCAGTAGCCCAGGATCAGCTCGCTCTGCGCCTCGGCCAGCATCGTGCCCCAGCTCACCTGGTCGATCGGCACGCCCAGCCCGAGGTAGGACAGGATCACCTCGGCCTTGATGAAGCCCACCACCAGCAGCGACATGCGCACCAGGATCACGTGGCTGACGTTGGGCAGGATGTGGCGGAACATGCGCGAGGTGGCCGAGGCGCCGATGGCCTCGGCCGCGCGCACGTACTCGCGCCCGGCGTGCTTGATGAACTCGGCGCGCACCTGGCGGTACAGCCCGGTCCAGCCGACCAGCCCGAGGATCAGCACCACCGTGCCGACGCCGCGCCCGAGCACCGCGGCGAAGGCGAAGATCAGCAGGATGTCGGGGATCGCGGTGAAGACGTTGTACAGCCACTCGAGGAAGTCGCCGACCTTGCCGCCGAAGAATCCCGCCAGCGCGCCCAGCAGCGTGCCGATGACGGTGGCCACGACGGCCGCGAGGACGCCGACGAAGACCGAGATCTCGGTGCCCTTGACGGCCTTGGCCAGCACGTCGCGGCCGAGCCGGTCGGCGCCCAGCACCAGCGTCTGGGCCTTCTTCGTCTCGACCGTCTGCAGCCTGGCGGCGCGCTCGGCCCACTCCTGGTAGCGCGGCGCCAGCGGATCGATGTCCGAGAGGTCGACGTTGGGGAACTGCTTCGACTCGAGCCCTTCGATCACGCCGGACTGCTCGGCCGTGCGCGGCCCGAGCAGCGTCGGCGGCGCGTTCGGCAGCGCCAGTTCGCGCTGCCAGTCGCGCGCCACCGCACCCGATGCCGCGGCAGCGATCAGCAGCAGGTAGGCCAGCACGATGGCCAGGCAGACCATGCCGACGCGGTCGCCGCGGTAGCGTCGCCACGCTGCGCGCCAGACGCCTTCGGAGCGTTCGATCGGTGCGGCTGGCGCCGCGGGCGCGAGCACCGCGCTCACTTCAGCACCACGCGCGGATCGACCAGCTTGTAGAGCAGGTCGGTGGCCAGGTTGATCAGCATCGTCAATATCGCCAGGTAGACGGTCGTGGCCTGGATCACGGGATAGTCGCTGCGGTTGACGGCCAGCAGCACCTCGCGGCCGAGGCCGGGGATCGAGAAGAAGACCTCGATCAGGAACGAGCCGACGAAGATCCCCGGCAGCGCGAGCCCGACGTTGGTGATGATCGGGATCATCGCGTTGCGCAGCACGTGCCTGAACAGCACCACGTCCTCGGTCAGGCCCTTGGCGCGCGCGGTGCGCACATAGTCGTGGCCGAGTTCGTCGAGGAAGAAGGTGCGGTACAGCCGCGTCTGCGGCGAGATGCCGACCAGCACCGCCAGCAGCACCGGCAGCGGCACGTAGGTGGCCAGGTTGGTCCACACCGAGTCGCTCCAGCCCTGCACCGGGAACCAGCCGAGCTGGAAGCCGAACACGTATTGGCCGACGATGATGTAAACGAGGAAGCTGATCGACAGCGCGACGGTGGTCACCACCATCAGCACGCGGTCGGTGAGCGAGCCGCGCACGTACGACACGCCCATCGCGATCGGCACCGACACCAGCGTGTCGAGCACGAGGATCGGCAGCATCACCGTCAGCGTGTTCGGCAGCCGGGTCGCGAACAGCTGCGCCACCGACTCGTTGGTGGCCCAGCTGCGGCCCCAGTCGAAGGTGGCAATCTGCTTGAGGAAGATACCGAACTGCACGTAGGCCGGCTGGTCCAGACCGAGCTGCTGGCGGATCGCCGCGATCTGCTCGGGCGTGGCGTTCTGCCCGGCCAGGATGATCGCCGGATCGCTGCCGAAGAAGTGGAACAGCACGAACACCAGCAGCAGCACGCCCAGCAGCGTGGGCACCATCTGCCACAGGCGTCGGATCACATAGGCAAGCATCGTGGGCCTGGCTCCAGGTCGGCCGTGCCTGCGGGGTGGCGGGCCGGATACGCGGGATGCGGCAGTGTAGGGCGGCCGCCGTGGCGCGCCGACTCATGGCAAACCCCGTGCCGCGCGAGCCGCACGCCGCCGCGCCACGCCGCTAGACTCCGTGCCACGACGCACCCCCACCCATGCGCACGCACCGCCAGCGGCGGTCGCGCCAGGCCCGCAAGATCACCGCATGAGCCGACCTGCATGAGCCGACCCGCACCGCCGTCGACCCGCCCGCGTGCCGACGGCACGCCACACGCCGGGCCTTCGAAGCGCCGGCGCACGCTGCTGAAGGCGCCGCTGGTCGCCGCGCTGCCCTGGGGCGCGGCGCGCGCGGCCGCCGGCGACAAGGTGTTGCGGCTGGCGTTCAGCACCGCCGAGTCGGGCTTCGACCCGCCGCGCTTCTCCGACCTGTACTCGCGCACCGTCGACTCGCACATCTTCGAGGCGCTGTACGGCTACGATCACCTGGCGCGGCCGGCCAGGTTCAGGCCCCTGCTGGCCGCGGCGATGCCGCAGGTGTCGGACGACTTCCGCGTCTGGACGGTGCCGTTGCGGCGCGGCATCCGCTTCGCCGACGACCCCGCGTTCAAGGGCCAGCCGCGCGAGCTGGTCGCCGCCGACGTCGCCTACGCCTTCCGGCGCGTCGTCGACCCGGCCAACAACAGCCCGTTTGCCACCTCGGTGCTCGACGACAGGATCGTCGGGCTGGCCGCGCCGCGCGAGCTGGCCATCCAGCAGCGCCGGGCGTTCGACTACGACGCGCCGGTGGCCGGGCTGCAACTCGTCGACCGCTACACCATCCGCTTCAGCCTGGATGAGCCGCGGCCGCGCTTCATCCAGACGCTGGCCGCGTCGGACGTGCTGCCGGCGCAGGCGCGCGAGGTGGTCGAGTTCTACGGCGACAAGATCACCGAGCACCCGGTGGGCACCGGGCCGTTCCGGCTCGATGCCTCGCGCTGGGTGCGCAGCTCGAAGATCGTCCTCGTGCGCAACCCGCACTACCGCGAAGTGCGCTACGACGCCGAGCCCGCCGCCGACGACGTCGCGGGCCAGGCCATCCTGGCGCGCCTGAAGGGGAAACCTAA
>JBBIPS010000005.1:0-2988 GCA_037442725.1 Burkholderiales bacterium
CACGCCCGGCGCCATCTGCACCGAGAAGGTCAGCGGATAGTCCTGCAGCACGAAAGGCACGTCGGCGCCGATCGCCTGCACCGCCTGCCGGTAGTAGCCGACGATGGCGTCGTCGCTGCGCAAGGTGTTGGGCGGCGCGATCATCACGCCGGCCGCGCCGGCGGCCATCACCTCGTGCGTCAGCGCGTGCATCGCGGCAAAGCCCGGCGCCGAGACGCCGACCACCACCGGCAGCGCCGGCGCCCGCTCGATCACGCGGCGCGCGATGCTCACGCTTTCGTCGAAGCCGAGCTTGGGCGCCTCGCCGAGCTGGCCGAGCACGGTGATGCCGGCCGCACCGATCCTCAGGTAGAAGTCGGTCAGGCGGTCGATCGAGTCGTTGTCCACCGCACCGTCGCCGCGGAACGGCGTCGGCGCGATCGGAAAGACGCCACGGGCGTTTGCAGTCAGCAGCATGCAGGCTCCATCGGGGGTGCAACGGCGATTGTCGCGCCGCGCCGGTCGCTCGAGGCGCTGCCTGTATGCTTGCAGGTTGCCGTGCCGGGGATCGACCCGTGCGCAGCGAACCCGTCCAACACCCTGATGGAGCCCTCAGCAATGACCCGCGTCTTCAACTTCAGCGCCGGCCCGGCCGCGCTGCCCGAATCGGTGCTGCGACAGGCCGCCGACGAGATGCTCGACTGGCACGGCAGCGGCATGTCGGTGATGGAGATGAGCCACCGCGGCAAGGAGTTCATCGCCATCCACGCCGAGGCCGAAGCGCTGCTGCGCGAGCTGCTCGCGATACCGTCGAACTACAAGGTGCTGTTCATGCAGGGCGGCGCGATCGGCGAGAACGCGATCGTGCCGATGAACCTGCTGCGCGGCCACGCCAGCGCCGACTACATCCACACCGGCGAATGGTCGAAGAAGTCGATCAAGGAGGCGAAGAAATACGCCCAGGTCAACGTCGCCGCCAGCGCCGAGGCCAGCGGCTTCACCTGCGTGCCGCCGCGCGCGAGCTGGCAGCTGGACCCGGGCGCCGCCTACGTCCACATCTGCTCGAACGAGACGATCGGCGGCGTCGAATACCACTTCACGCCCGACGTCGGCGACGTGCCGCTGGTGGCCGACATGTCGAGCAACATCCTGTCGCGACCGGTCGATGTCAGCAAGTACGGCCTGATCTACGGCGGTGCGCAGAAGAACATCGGCCCGGCCGGACTGACGATCGTCATCGTCCGCGACGACCTGATCGGCCAGGCGCTGCCGCTGTGCCCCTCGGCCTTCGACTACAAGATGGTCGCCGACAACGACTCGATGTACAACACGCCGCCCACCTACGCCATCTACATCGCCGCTCTGGTGTTCAACTGGATCAAGTCGCGCGGCGGGCTGTCGGCGATGGCCGAGCACAACCTCGGCAAGGCCGCGCTGCTGTACGACTACCTCGACCAGAGCGCCTTCTTCAGCAACCCGGTGGCGCGCGCCGACCGCTCGATCATGAACGTGCCGTTCAAGCTGCGCGACCCGGCGCTGGACGCGACCTTCCTCGAGGGCGCGCAGGCGCGCGGCATGGTGCAGTTGAAGGGCCACCGTTCGGTGGGCGGCATGCGCGCGTCGATCTACAACGCGATGCCGGTCGAGGGCGTGCGCGCGCTCGTCGCGTACATGAAGGAATTCGAGGCCCGGCATGGGTAACCGGGTCGGCGTGCTGGTGCTCAACCAGATCGCCGCCGCCGGCCTGGCGCGACTGCCGAGTGCGACCTACCGCGTCGCCAAGGACGTGCGCGAGCCGGCGGCCATCCTGCTGCGCTCGGCCGACCTGCACGGCCGCGACATCCCGGCCAGCGTGCGCGCCATCGCCCGCGCCGGCGCCGGCACCAACAACATCCCGGTCGCGGCGATGAGCGAGCGCGGCGTGCCGGTGTTCAACGCCCCCGGCGCCAACGCCAATGCGGTCAAGGAGCTGGTGCTCGCCGGCATGTTGCTGGCGGCGCGCCAGATCGCGCCGGCGCTGCGCTTCGTCGGCGCGCTCGACCCGGCGGCGAGCGACCTGGACCGGCAGGTCGAGGACGGCAAGAAGGCCTTCATCGGCTTCGAGCTGGCCGGCCAGACGCTGGGCATCATCGGCCTGGGCAAGGTCGGCTGCCTGGTCGCCGACGCCGCGATCAAGCTCGGCATGCACGTGCTCGGCTTCGACCCGGAGATCACCGTCGACGCGGCCTGGAGCCTGCCCTCGCAGGTGCGCCGCGCCGCGAGCGTGGCCGATGTGCTCAAGCACTCGAACTTCGTCTCGCTGCATGTGCCGCTGCTCGACTCGACGCGCCACCTCGTGGGCGCGGCCAACATCGGTCTGCTGCGTCCCGGCGCGGTGCTGCTGAACTTCAGCCGCGACGGTGTCGTCGACGATGACGCCGTGTTGCGGGCGCTCGAGGCCGAGCGGCTCGGCCAGTACGTGTGCGACTTTCCCGGCGCGGCGCTGCACGGCCAGCCGCGCGTCCTTGCGCTGCCGCACCTCGGTGCCTCGACGCGCGAGGCCGAGGAGAACTGCGCGGTGATGGTGGTCGACCAGCTGCGCGACTACCTCGAGCACGGCAACATCGCCAACGCGGTGAACTTCCCCGCGGTGAGCCTGCCGCGCGAGTCGGCCTTTCGCGTCGCCATCGCCAACGCCAACGTGCCCAACATGCTCGGCCAGATCTCGACCGCGATGGCGCAGGCGGGGCTCAACATCGCGACCATGGTGAACAAGTCGCGTGGCGGCATGGCCTACACGCTGGTCGACGTCGACAGCGCGGTGGCGAGCGCCGTGCTGGAGGGCATCGCCGCGATCCCGGGCGTGCTGGCGGTGCGCTATCTGCCGGTCGGTTAGCGCCGCAGCGGCCGGCGACGATGGGCGTGGGGATCGTCGCGCGACGGCTCGCGCGCAGCGTGCTCGTCGTCGCGGCCAGCCTGAGCGGCGCGCCCGCGGCGCCGGGCGACGTGGCCGCGGCCGCAGCCCTGGCG
>JBBIPS010000006.1:0-2770 GCA_037442725.1 Burkholderiales bacterium
AGAGCCGCTATTGCCCCGCCGGCGTCTACGAGTTCGTCAAGACCGACGATGGCAGCGACCGGCTGCAGATCAACGCGCAGAACTGCGTGCACTGCAAGACCTGCGACATCAAGGACCCGACGCAGAACATCGTCTGGGTCACGCCCGAGGGCGGCGGCGGTCCGAACTACGCCGGGATGTAGGCTGCGCCGTCGCGCACGCCGGCCGGCAGCGCGACGCGTGCGGGCACAGGGGCGAACCCGGTGCACCGACACCGGCGCCGGTATCAACGCGCGTCGTCGTCGCGCTCCGAGCTCACCGCCCGCCCCTCGGCATACGCCGTGGCGGCGTCGTGCAGCAGCCGGATCTGCCTGCGAAACCGCGTGCAGCCCGAGCACATCATCAGGTGCGTGCGCAGCGCGACCTGCTCGCCCAGGCGCAGCGGGCGCTCGATCTCCTGCGAGCAGAGCTCGGTCGTTTCCTTGCAGTTCAACATGGGTCCTCCCCGGGACGTCCCCAGCCGTCCTGCATGCAGTTGCGCAGCCTGAGCCGGGCCCGGTGCAGGATGACGTGGCAATTGCTGGTCGAGATGCCCAACCGGGAACAGATTTCATCGGACTCGAAGCCCAGGAACTCGCGCATCATGAAGACGCGCCCGGTGTTGGCGGGCAGGCGATCCAGGCAGGTCTCGAAGACGACCCAGAACTGGCGCGACTGCATCGACTGCTCCGGTGTCGGCCAGGCCACCGGGCGTGGTCCGTCACGCCAGCCGCCACGCTCGTTGAACAGCGTCTCGAGCCGCTCCTGCCAGTCATCGTCGTCCGCGACCAGGCTCGACATCGGCACGCTGCGCGAGTCCTGGCGCAGGTGGTCGATGATGCGGTTGCGCAGGATCGCGAAGACCCACGTCTTGAGCGTCGATTGCCCGGCGAACGACGAGGCGTGGCGCAACGCCGCCTCGATCGCCTCCTGCACCATGTCCTCGGCGTGCTCGGCGTTGCGCATCTGCAGCCGGGCGAAGCGCAACATGTCGGCGCGCAGCGCGATCAGCGCGTCGGCGCTGATCCCGGGCGCGGCGCCGCTCGACGCAGCGGGTTCGCTCTTGCCGGGACGCGCCACCTTCAGTCGCCCCGCGCGCGGCGCGCCTCGTTGCGCGCGGCGCTGTAGCTGGCGACGCAATACGGCACGACGAAGTTCATCGCCACGCGCCACAGGTCGACGCTGTGCTCGAGCCAGATCTGCTCGCCGTTGTTGAGCACGTTGAGCACCGTGCCGACCACCAGCGCCACCTTCAGCGAGGGGCAGGCGATACGCCAGCACAGCATCAGCCGCCACATGCCGGGGCGCCGGCGCGGGCCGGCAACCGGCAGCGGCATTCCTTCGGACGAATTCATCGATGAAAGCGTATCGCGGACAAGTGGACACCGGCAGGTCGCGGCACGCATCGCATGTCGACTCGGCGCGCTTGCCTGCTGCCGCAGGCAACCCACTCGCGCCCGCCGCGCGGGCCGTCTCGATGGATGGTAGACGCCACCTCGACGGCGATTCTTACACCCCGTGGACGCCACCCGCCCGGCGCGGCAGCGCCGCGTGAAGCGAGCGCCCGGCAACGCCGGCGTGTAAGGATTGCGGTGCCCGGGGAGTCGAATCATGGCCACGCAGCCCCGGATCAACCATGCACGCCACCCTGCCCCTGCTCGCCCGCACCGACTTCCCGGCGCTGCGCCGGCGCGTCGTCGAGACCTTGCAGGTCAACCTGGGCTACCGCTGCAACCAGAGTTGCGTGCACTGCCACGTCGACGCCGGACCGAACCGGACCGAGGAGATGTCGGCCGAGACGATCGACGCGGTCGTCGCCTTCCTGGCCGCCAGCCCCGAGGTGCGCACGCTCGACCTGACCGGCGGCGCGCCCGAGCTGAACCGGCACTTCCGTGCACTGGTCATCGCCGCCCGTGCCCGCGGTGTGCGCGTCATCGACCGCTGCAACCTGACGATCCTGGAGGCGCCGGGCCAGGACGGGCTGGCCGGGTTCCTCGCCCTGCACGGCGTGGCCGTCGTCGCGTCGCTGCCGTGCTACCTCGAGGACAACGTCGACCGCCAGCGCGGCAAGGGCGTCTTCGACGCCAGCATTCGCGGCCTGCAGCGTCTGAACGCGCTCGGCTATGGCCACGCCGGCACCGGCCTGACGCTGGACCTGGTCTACAACCCGCAGGGTGCGGTGCTGCCGCCGCCGCAGCAGGCGCTCGAGCGCGACTACAAGACCCACCTCGCGACGCACTTCGGCATCGTCTTCGACCGCCTCTTCACGCTGGCCAACATGCCGATCCAGCGCTTCGGCTCGATGCTCGTCTCGAAGGGCCAGTTCAACCGCTACATGCAGTTGCTGCGCAGCGCCCACCGCGAGGCCAACCTCGAGCAGGTGATGTGCCGCAGCACGCTCAGCGTCGACTGGCAGGGCTACCTCTACGACTGCGACTTCAACCAGCAGCTCGGCCTGCCGATCCGCGACGCCGCACGGCCGCGCCTGCATCTGACCGAGCTGACCGCCGCCGGGCTCGAAGAGCGGCCGATCCGCATCGCCGACCACTGCTTCGGCTGCACCGCCGGCCAGGGCTCGAGCTGCGGCGGCGCGCTGGCCGACGCGGCCGCGGCCCCGGCCTGCGCCTCCTGACCTCCCCCGGAGAAAACCCGCCATGCACGCCATCGTCCAGGACTACTACGGCCGCCAGCTCCAGAGCTCGGGCGACCTCAAGACCAGCGCCTGCTGCGACGCCAGCCAGATGCCGCAGTG
>JBBIPS010000007.1:0-2079 GCA_037442725.1 Burkholderiales bacterium
GGATGGCGTTGACTCAGCGCACCGGCTGGGACGTGCAGGGCCTCGAAGGACTCGACCGGCAGCGCTGGTACCTGGTCAACTGCAACCACCAGTCGTGGGTCGACATCCTGGTGCTGCAGCACCTGTTCAACCGGCGCATCCCGCTGCTGAAGTTCTTCCTGAAGCAGCAATTGATGTGGGTGCCGGTGATGGGGCTGGCGTGGTGGGCGCTGGACTTCCCGTTCATGCGCCGCCACGGCGAGGCCGTGCTCAACCGTCACCCCGAGCTGCGCCGCCACGACCAGGACACGACGCGCAGGGCGTGCGAGAAGTTCGCCCAGGTGCCGACCAGCGTGATGAACTTCCTCGAAGGCACGCGCTTCACGGTGGCCAAGCACGCGCGCCAGAATTCGCCTTACCGGCACCTGCTCAAGCCCAAGGCCGGCGGCATCGCACTGGCGCTGAACGCGATGGGCGAACGCTTCGACTCGATCCTCGACGTGACCATCGTCTACCCCGACGGCGCGCCGACGTTCTGGCGCTTCCTGTGCGGGCGGATGCGCCGCGTCGTGGTACGTGTGCAGGCGCTGCCGGTGCCGCGGCAACTGGCCGGCGCCGATTACGCCGGCAACCCGACCGTGCGCGAGGCGTTCCAGCAATGGGTGCAGCAGCTGTGGCGCGACAAGGATGCGCAGATCACGGCGCTGCTCGACGCCGCGCGCACCGCTTGAGCCGCGCCGAGGAGGTTGCGCGTCGCCGCGTGATGAACTGCATCGATCGCGTGGCGGTGAATGCCGCCTGGTGGCCGGCGTCGCGGCGGTCGCGCGCGACGCCGGGCGCGGACGCTATTCGTGCCGCAACGCCTCGATCGGGTCCAGGCGCGCGGCACGGCGCGCCGGGAAGTAGCCGAACAGCACGCCGATGCCGGCCGAGAACACGAAGGACAGCAGGTTGATCGTCGCGTCGAACAGGTAGGGCACGTCCATCGCGCGCGCGAGCGCGAAGGACGCCGCGGTGGCGAAGACGATGCCGACGACGCCGCCCAGCGCCGCCAGCACCACCGCTTCGATCAGGAACTGCAGCAACACCTCGCGCTCGAGCGCGCCGATGGCCAGCCGCAGGCCGATCTCGCGCGTGCGCTCGGTGACGCTGACCAGCATGATGTTCATGATGCCGATGCCGCCCACCAGCAGGCTGACCGCGGCCACCGCGCCGAGCAGTGTCGTCATCACCTGCGTCGTGCCCGACAGCGTCTCGGCGAGCTGCTGCGTGTCGAGGATGTTGAAGTTGTCGTCGTCGGCCTCGGCGAGCTTGCGGCGCTCGCGCAGCAACTGGCGCAGGCCGGCCTTGATGCGTGCGCTGTCGCTGCCGTCCTGCATCGACACCAGCAGCGTGTTGACGCGCTGGTTGCCGCTGACGCGCCGCTGCAGCGTGTGCAGCGGCACCAGCACGGTGTCGTCCTGGTCGTTGCCGAACGCGGCCTGGCCCTTGCTGGCGAGCACGCCGACGACCTCGCACGAGAACTGCTTGACGCGCAGCCACCCGTCCAGGCCGCCGCGCCCGAGTGCACCCCCGTAGATCTCGCGCCGCACGGTCTCGCCGACGATGCACACGGCGGCCCCGGCGCGCAGCTCGGCAGCGGTGAACTGGCGCCCGCTGGCGAGCTTCCAGTTGCCGGTGTCGAACCAGGCGTTGCTGCTGCCGGTGACGCTGGTCGTCCAGTTGCGACCGTTGCCGACCACGGTGACGCCCGAGCGCGCTTCGGGTGCGACGGCGGCGATGCCGCCGAGCTGCGCCACGATGGCATCGACATCGGCCTCCTTGAACGCCGGCGCGCCGCTCGCCCCCGCACCTGGCCCCAGGCGCTGGCCCGGCCGCACCATCAGCAGGTTGCTGCCAAGGCTGGAGATCTGCCTCTGCACCGCCTGCGTCGCGCCGTGGCCGAGCGTGACCATCGTGATCACCGCGCTGACGCCGATGACGATGCCCAGCACGGTGAGGAACGAGCGCAGCAGGTTGCGCCGGATCGAGCGCAACGCCAGCAGCAGCGTGTTCAGCAGCATCAGGGCGTGCCCGCGGCGGCGAACCGCTCCTGCCTTC
>JBBIPS010000008.1:0-1753 GCA_037442725.1 Burkholderiales bacterium
GCAGGCGCTCGAGCGCGCCTGAGACCACGATGATGCAGATCTTGTTCGAGTCCGCCATGTCCGGGTCACCTCCTCACCGACGACCGACCGCGACGCGCCGAAGCATGACGACGGCGCGAGCACGCACGATTGAACCGCGCCCGGGCCGGTCAGCGCTGGCGCTGTCGACCCGGCCTGCAAGATCCCGATCCGGAACGGCGGACCGGCCGGCGACCGTCGATCTTCTTGGAACCGACTCCTGCCGTCCGGGGTGGCATCGCCGATGCGGCAAGCCTGCCCAACCCGCTGTGCCCCTTATAAGCAGCTCAAAGCGACGCAAGGTTGATCTTCGTCAACCTTTGTCCACATTCCCGGCGCGGTGTCACGGTGCCCTCGGCACGGGCCGCGGCTTGCCGGCGTGGTCGATCGCGACATAGGTGAGGTTGGCCTCGGTCACCTTGACGACCTCCAGCTTGGCCGGGTTTCGCTCGGCGAAGACCTCGACGTGGACGGTGATCGAGGTGTTGCCGATGCGCTCGACGCGCGCGTAGAAGCTCACCAGGTCGCCCACCGACACCGGCTGCTTGAAGACGAACTGGTTCACCGCGACGGTGGCGATGCGACCACGCGCGATGCGCGCGGGCAGCACCGCGCCGGCCGTGTCCACCTGCGCCATCAGCCAGCCGCCGAAGATGTCGCCGTTCGGGTTCACGTCGGCCGGCATCGGCATCACGCGCAGCACCAGCTCGGCGCCATCGGGCAAACTCAGGGGCAGGGTGAGGGCCGGTCGTGCGCCGGGGCTGGTGGAGTCGGTCATCGGCGTCACCTCGATGGATTCATCGATCGGTCGTTCGATCGCTGCGGCGTTCGTTCGGGATTCTTTCACGCCACTGCCCCTGCCGATGCGCCGTTCCGCTGCCGCCCTGCCCCTGCCCGAAGCCACCGCGCCCGGCGCCGTCCGCTCCGACTGGCAGACGCTGCGCAAGCTGCTGCCCTACCTGTGGCGCTACCGCTGGCGCGTCGCGCTGGCGCTGGTCTTCCTGCTGGCGGCCAAGGGCGCCAACGTCAGCGTGCCGCTGCTGCTCAAGCACCTGGTCGACGCGCTCGACCTCAAGCCCGGCGACCCGCGCGCGCTGCTGGTGGTGCCGGCCGGGCTGCTGCTGGCCTACGCCGGGCTGCGCCTGTGCACCACGTTGTTCACCGAGCTGCGCGAGCTGGTGTTCGCCAAGGTCTCGTTCGGCGCGGCGCGCAGGATCGCGCTCGAGGTCTTCCGCCACCTGCACGCGCTGAGCCTGCGTTTCCACCTCGAGCGCCAGACCGGCGGCCTGTCGCGCGACATCGAGCGCGGCACGCGCGCGCTGCAGTCGCTGGTGTCGTACTCGCTCTACACGATCCTGCCGACGCTGGTCGAGGTCGCGCTGGTGCTCGGCGTGCTGGGCGTTCGCTTCGATGCCGGCTATGTCTGGATCACGCTCGCGGCGCTGGCGGTCTACGTCGCCTACACCGTGACGGTGACCGAGTGGCGCTCGCGCTTCCGGCGCGAGATGAACGAGCTCGACTCGAAGGCCTACACGCGCGCCATCGACGCGCTGCTCAACTACGAGACGGTCAAGTACTTCAACAACGAGGAGTTCGAGGCGCAACGCTACGACGCCGGACTGAACGCCTACCGGCACGCGCAGATCCGCTCGCAGACCTCGCTGTCGCTGCTCAACAGCGGCCAGCAATTGATCATCGCCGCCAGCCTGGTGGCGCTGCTGTGGCGCGCCACGCA
>JBBIPS010000009.1:0-1394 GCA_037442725.1 Burkholderiales bacterium
CCCAGGAGCACGATCATGGCCCCCAAGCCCCCCGGCAGCAGCGCCGAAGTCGAAGCCGGCTTCGGCTATGCGCTGAGCGAGCGGACCAGCCAGACCGACGATCAGCGCATCAGGGACGTCACCCCGCTGCCGCCGCCCGAGCATCTGATCCGCTTCTTCCCGATCGCCGGAACGCCGGTGGAAAGGCTCGTCGGCGACACGCGCGGCGCGGTGCGCAACATCATGCACGGCAAGGACGACCGGCTGCTGGTCGTGATCGGCCCGTGCTCGATCCACAACCCGGCGGCCGCGCTCGACTACGCGCGCGGCCTGCAGGCCGAGCGGCAGCGCTACGCCGGCACGCTCGAGATCGTGATGCGGGTGTACTTCGAGAAGCCGCGCACCACCGTCGGCTGGAAGGGCCTCATCAACGACCCCTACCTCGACCAGAGCTACCGCATCGACGAGGGGCTGCGCATCGCGCGCCAGCTGCTGGTCGACATCAACCGCCTGGGCGTGCCCGCCGGCGGCGAATTCCTCGACGTCATCTCGCCGCAGTACATCGGCGACCTGATCTCGTGGGGCGCGATCGGCGCGCGCACCACCGAGAGCCAGGTGCACCGCGAGCTGGCCTCGGGGCTGTCGGCGCCGATCGGCTTCAAGAACGGCACCGACGGCAGCCTGAAGATCGCCACCGACGCGATCCAGGCCGCGGCGCGCGCGCACCACTTCCTGTCGGTGCACAAGAACGGCCAGGTGGCGATCGTCCAGACGCGCGGCAACAAGGACTGCCACGTCATCCTGCGCGGCGGCCGGACGCCGAACTACGACGCCGCCAGCGTCGCCGCCGCCTGCAAGGAGATGGAGGCGGCCAGGCTGGCGTGCCGGCTGATGATCGACTTCAGCCACGCCAACAGCAGCAAGCGCCACGAGCGCCAGGTCGAGGTGGCGCGCAACGTCGCCGCCCAGCTCGCCGCGGGCAACCGCTGCATCTTCGGCGTCATGGTCGAGAGCCACCTGCGCGCCGGGGCGCAGAAGTTCACGCCCGGCCGGGACGACCCGACCGAACTCGTCTACGGCCAGAGCATCACCGACGCCTGCATCGGCTGGGACGACTCGCGCATCGTGCTGCGCATGCTGAGCGACGCGGTGCTGGCGCGGCGCAACGGTTGATCACCGTCGTGGCGGCAGCGCCCGGCGCCATGCGCCTGCAGCGCAGGCACGACGGCGAACAGCCGGTGCGCCCCGCCATCGCCAACGCTGCCAGCTGACGCATACTGCCGCATCGACAATTTCAGCCGGAGTCATGCCCCATGCGCTCGGAAGTGATCGTGCGATTCGCACCCGACCAGGAATTCGCGCTGCCGTTGGCCGCTGCCGACGCGCTGCCCGCCGACGCGGCGCGGCGCTGGCTG
>JBBIPS010000010.1:0-1290 GCA_037442725.1 Burkholderiales bacterium
CGGGCCGTTGACCCGAGGGCGCGACCCCGCGCCGCGCCCAGCCGCATCCCGGCGCCGCAGGCAGCGCGCGCGGACCCGCGCCAGGGCGTTCAGATCTCGACCTTGGCGCCGAGCTCGACGATGCGGTTGGAGGGCAGGCTCAGGAAATCCGCTGCGCCCGACGCGTTGCGGTGCATGCTGGCGAACAGCTTCTCGCGCCACATCGACATGCCCGCACCGAAGGTCGGGATCACGATGTCGCGGCTCAGGAAATAGCTGGTGTCCATCTCCGGCAGCGGGATGCCGCGGCTCTCGAGCTGCTTGAGCGCCACCGGTACGTTGGGGTCGTTCTTGAAGCCGAAGTGCAGCGCCACCTGCCAGCAGTCATGGCCGAGCGACTCGAGCTCGATGCGCTTGTCGAAGCCGATCCAGGGCACCTCGTGCGGCTTGACGGTGACGAACAGGTTGTACTCGTGCAGCACCTTGTTGTGCTTCAGGTTGTGCATCAGCGCATTGGGCGTCAGCCCCTCGTCGGCGGCCAGGAACACCGCCGTGCCTGCGACCCGCGCCGGCGGGCTGATGAACACCGCTTCGAGGAAGCCCTCGAGGTCGATCGCCTCCTCGCGCAAGCGCTCGTGCAGCAGCTTGCGGCCCTGCATCCAGGTGACCATCAGCGTGAACATGCCGATGCCGATGACGAGCGGGAACCAGCCGCCGGCGACCAGCTTGAGCATGTTCGACAGGAAGAAGGTGATGTCGACGGTGAAGAACAGCCCGGTGGCCAGCAGGCTCGGCGCCAGCGGGTACTGCCAGCCGTAGCGGATGACGAAGAAGGTCATCACGGTGGTGATCGACATGTCCAGCGTCACCGCGATGCCGTAGGCCGAGGCCAGGTTGGACGAGCTCTTGAACAGCCCCACCGCCAGCACGATGCAGGCGAACAGCCCCCAGTTGACGAACGGCACGTAGATCTGCCCGGTGTCGCGCACCGACGTGTGGCGGATCGCCAGCCGCGGCAGCATGCCGAGCTGGATCGCCTGCTTGGTCACCGAGAACGCCGCCGTGATCAGCGCCTGCGACGCGATCACCGTCGCCGCGGTGGCCAGGGCCACCAGCGGCAGTTGCGCCCACTTCGGCGCCATCAGGTAGAACGGGTTCTCGATCGCCTGCGGCTGCGCCAGCAGCATCGCGCCCTGGCCGAAGTAGTTGACCACCAGCGCCGGCATCACGAAGCCGTACCAGGCGATGCGGATCGGGCGCTTGCCGAAGTGGCCCAGATCGGCATACAGCGCCTCGCCGCCGGTGACGCAC
>JBBIPS010000011.1:0-1214 GCA_037442725.1 Burkholderiales bacterium
GCCACGCAGAATTTCAAGGCCTCGACGATTGCCCGCGACTGGTTCGGCGACACCTTCGTCGACCACTTCGCCGCCAGCCGCGAGTGGGAGCACCGCCAGTGGCAGGACGCGGTGACCGACTGGGAATTGAAGCGCTACCTCGAGATCATCTGATCGCGGCGCGATGACGCCCTGACACCATGACCGTGCACCACTTCGCCTTCCCCACCGACATCCACTTCGGCGCCGGCGCGCGCAAGCTCGTCGCCGCGCACCTGCTCGAGCGCGGCCTGAGGCGCCCGCTGATCGTCACCGACCGCGCGCTGGCCGCGCTGCCGGTGACGGCCGAGTTCAGGACCCACCTCGGCGAGCTGGAGGTTGCCGTGTTCGACGGCGTGTCCGGCAACCCGACCTGCGCGCAGGTGATGGCCGGCAGCCGGGCCTTCGAGACCCACCGTGCCGACTGCGTCATCGGCTTCGGCGGTGGTGCCGCGCTCGACGTCGCCAAGGTCGTCGGCGTGATGGCGGTGCACCCGGGCGACGTGCTCGAGTACGTCTGGGACCACCCGCACGTGCGGCCGATCGTCAACGCGCTGCCGTACATGGTCGCGCTGCCCACCACCGCGGGCACCGGCTCGGAGGTCGGGCGCTCGTCGGTCGTGTCGGAGAACGACACGCACCACAAGCGCACCGTGTTCAGCCCGAAGATCCTGGCGCGCGCGGTGTTCGCCGACCCCGAGCTGACGCTCGCGCTGCCCGCCGCGGTGACCGCCGCCACCGGCATGGACGCGCTGACGCACAACATCGAGAGCTACCTCTCGCCGGCCTACCACCCGCTGTGCGACGGCATCGCGCTCGAAGGGCTGCGCATCGGCGCGCGCGCGCTCGCCGCGGCGGTCGACGACCCCGGCCACCTGCAGGCGCGCACCGACATGATGATGAGCTCGATGATGGGCGCCATCGCGTTCCAGAAGGATCTGGGCTCGGTGCATGCCTGCGCGCATGCGCTGGGCGCCGTCTGCGACCTGCACCACGGGCTGGCCAACGCGCTGATGATCGAGACCGTGCTGGCCTGGAACCAGGAGGCCGTGCCGGCCAGGTTCGACGAGCTCGCGCACGCCGCCGGTGTGGCCGGCGGCGGCTCGGCCTTCGTCGGCTGGCTCGCACGGTTGAAGCAGCAGGTCGGCATCACCGGCGGCCTGGCTGCGCACGGCGTCACGCCGGCCATGCTGCCC
>JBBIPS010000012.1:0-2343 GCA_037442725.1 Burkholderiales bacterium
GCTTTTTCTTGGCCTTCATGATGTTGGGCAGCGTCACGTAGCGCGGCTCGTTCAGGCGCAGGTCGGCGGTGACGACGGCGGGCAGCTTGACGCGGATGGTCTCCATGCCGCCGTCGATCTCGCGCGTGACGATGGCGTGGCCGTCGGCAATCTCTACCTTGTTGGCGAATGCGGCTTGCGGCATCCCCGCCAGCGCCGAGAGCATCTGCCCGGTCTGGTTGCAGTCGTCGTCGATGGCCTGCTTGCCGACGATGACGAGGCCGGGCTGCTCGCGGTCCACCAGCGCTTTCAATATTCTGGCCACGGCCAGCGGCTGCAGCTCGTCGCCGCACTCGACGAGGATGGCGCGGTCGGCGCCGATGGCCATCGCCGTGCGCAGTGTCTCCTGGCACTGCGTGACGCCACAGGACACGGCCACGATCTCGGTGGCCACGCCCTTTTCCCTGAGCCGCACCGCCTCTTCGACGGCGATCTCGTCGAAGGGGTTCATGCTCATCTTGACGTTGGCGACATCAACGCCGCTGCCGTCGCTCTTGACGCGCACCTTGACGTTGTAGTCGACGACGCGTTTGACCGCGACCAGGATCTTCATATCGGGTTCTCCTCGAAGGGGTTGACATCAGGCCGGCACCGCGGGGTGCTCGGCCATGAAGTGCTCGACGCGGCGCGCCGTCTCGGCCGCCCGCGTCAGCACGAACAGGTGCCCGCAGGCGACGGTCTCCACCGTCGCGCGCTTGAGCCGCGCGGCGACGATGCGGCCGTTGATCGGCGGCACGATGGGGTCGTCGGTGCCCATCAGCACCAGCGTCGGCGCCAGCACGCGGTGCAGCCGGTGCCAGCTGGTCCAGCCCCACAGCGCCAGCAACTGGTACAGATAGCCTCGCCAACTGGGGCCGCGCAGCGCGTCGGCGTGCACTTGCAGCAGGTCGCGCTCCAGGCGCAGGATGCCACCGTAGAGTTCGCCGCCGACCTGCATCAGATAAGCCGGGTCGAGATAGCGCCTGGGGCTCAACATCTTGCTCAGCACGCGGGGCGCGCCGGGCACCATCACGAAGCCGGCGCAGGTGGCCGCCAGCGTCAGCGTGCGGCAGCGCTGCGGGTAGCGGATGGCGAATTCCTGCGCCGCCGCGCCGCCCCAGGAGACACCGAAGACGTCCACCGCCTCGATGCCCAACTGGTCCAGCAGCTGCGCGGCCAGCCGCACCGCCGCGGCGGCCATGCTGATCGAGTGCGCGCCACGAACTGGCGCAGCCGATAGGGCAGTCTCGGCGCCGGCGAATCGCCGACCCCCGGGGCGTCGAAGGCGATGACGCGGGTGTGCGCGAAGCCGGCGATGAAGGGCGCCGCCGCTTCGATGTTGGCGCCGATGCCGTTGAACATCAGCAGCGTGCGCGTCGCGCCGGGCCGGCCGGAGTCGACGTAGCGCAGCGTCTGCTTGCCGATCGTGGCAATGCGTGCCTTCAAGGCTGCCGACATGGGACCTTCTTGCGCGCCGGCGTGCTCAGCCGCGCAGCGTGACGTAGGTGCCCGGCGCCGCGCACAGCGGTGGATGGGCCTTCGAGCCGGGCTGGCGCGGCGCGCGCTTGTCGGCGTCGCTGCGCGCGGCCAGCCACTGCGCCAGGTGCGGCCACCAGGTGCCTTCATGCGCCGTCGCGCCCTGCTCGAAGCTGGCGGGCGAGTCGTGCGCTCCGCCGTTCGTGACGAAGGAGGCCTTCTTGTTGCCGGGCGGATTGACGATGGACTGGATGTGGCCACTGGAACTGAGCACGAATTCGCTCTGGCCGCCGAGCAGGCTGCGTGTGCGGTAGCAGCCGTCCCAGGGCGTGATGTGGTCGGTGCGGCCGGCCAGGATGTAGCTGTCGCAGCGGATGTCGCGCAGGTCCAGCGGCCGCCCCGCGATCGTCACGCCGCCGGGCTGCGTGAAGGCGTTGGACTCCAGCAGTTCCAGGAAGTCGGCGTGCAGCCGCGCCGGCAGCCGCGTGGTGTCGGCATTCCAGTACAGCACGTCGAACGCCGCCGGCTTCTGGCCCAGCAGGTAGTTGTTGACCCAGTAGTTGAAGATCAACTCGTTCGGGCGCAGCCAGGCGAAGACCTTGGCCAGGTCCTTGCCCTCGAGCACGCCGCGCGCGCCGGTGAGCGTGCGCGCCAGGTCCAGCGTCTCGAGGTGCGCGAAGAGGCCCATCGAGCTGTCGGCGATGCCGTCGATGTCGAGGATGGACACCAGCAAGGTCAGGCTGCGCACCCAGTCGCTGCCGGCCTTGCGCTGCTTCGCGGCCAGGTAGCCCAGCAGCGTGGCCGAGGTGATGCCGCCCGAACACGCGCCCAGCACGCGCAGCTGCGGCG
>JBBIPS010000013.1:0-28364 GCA_037442725.1 Burkholderiales bacterium
GCGCTTTGTGCAGGACGACAGCCTGAAACGTCTTGCGCGAATCCTAAAAAAGGGCGGCGAACTCCGCTTCGCAACCGACATCGCAACGCGCTGCGACGCCGGACCAGGGCAGAGTGGACTCGCCGAGGCGGCTGCGCCGGGTCCGGGCGGACCCGTCGAATGCCGCCTGCTCTACGGCGGCCGCGTCAGCTACAGCACCGCCACGCCGATCGACATGGCGCACAGCCTGCGCCGGCGCATGGGCGCCACGTTCCCGCAGCTCGCCGGCCACCGCATCGATTACGCCTGGGGCGGCTTTGTCGACATCTCGATGAGCCGCGCACCCGACTTCGGCCGTCTGCCGGTGGCGCCTCGCGCCGGCCATGCGCCGAACGTGTACTACGTGCAAGGTTTCTCGGGCCATGGTCTGGCGCTGACCGGCCTGGCGGGACGCGTCGTCGCCGAAGCGATGGCCGGCGACACCTCGCGTTTCGACACCTTCGCACGCCTGCGCCACCGGCCGTTCCCGGGCGGGCGCTGGCTGCGCACGCCGGCACTGGTGCTGGGCATGGGCTGGTACCGGCTCAAGGATGCACTCGCATGAGACAGTCGCACAAGCCTATCGTGCTGGTGCCGGCGTGCAACCGGCAACTCGGCGACCATCCCCACCACGTGGTCGGAAAGAAGTATGTCGACGCGGTGCGGTTGGCCGGCGCCATGCCGCTCGTCGTGCCAACGGCGCAGCCGGAGGAGTTCGCTGCACTGCTCGATCTGGCCGACGGCGTGCTGTTGACAGGTTCGGCGTCGAATGTCGAGCCGCGCCACTTCGGCGAAGCAGTGCGCAACCCGGCGCTGCCGCTCGACGCCGCGCGCGACGCCTGGACTTTGCCGCTGGTGGTCCAGGTGCTGGCACGCGGCCTGCCGCTGTTCGCGATCTGCCGGGGTACGCAGGAGGTCAATGTCGCCCTGGGCGGCTCGCTGCACCAGGCCGTGCATGAAGTCGGGCCGTATCGGGACCACCGGGCACCGGCGGGTGCGCACGCGGCTCAGCAGTACGCGCCGGCCCACGAGGTGGAGGTGATCGCGGGTGGCGTGCTGGGGCAGATCGTCGACGTGCGCCGCTTCCAGGTCAATTCGGTGCACGGCCAGGCCGTGAACCGGCTGGCACCGGGGCTGCGCGTTGAGGCGCGCGCGCCCGACGGCCTGGTCGAAGCGTTCTCGGTCGCCGAGGCCAAGGGCTTCAACCTGTGCGTCCAATGGCATCCCGAGTGGCAGGCCGCGAGCAACCCGCAGTCGACGCAGATGCTGCAGGCTTTCGGCCGGGCCTGCCGTGCCTGGCGCGATCGGCATCGAGAAGCGACTCCGTAGCGAAGCGCGACGGCATGCCCTGGCCTGCAACCGCCGGCCAGGGTCCGCCCCCAGGATGGATCCGGCGGCCTCCACAAGAGCCGCCGCGCAAGACAGCCGATGACAGGTGATTCATGGTGACCCGAGACAACTTCAACTTCAGCGAACTCGAACACTGGCTCGACGAACGCCACGTGACCGAGATCGAATGCCTGGTGCCCGACCTGACCGGCGTGGCGCGCGGCAAGATCCTGCCGCGCGAGAAGTTCACCGAGGAGCGCGGCATGCGACTGCCCGAGGCCACGGTGGCGATGGGCGTGACCGGCGAGTTCCCCGAGGAAGGGCCGTACTACGACGTCATCAGCCCGACTGACCTCGACATGCATCTGCGCCCCGACCCGACGACAGTGCGCATCGTTCCGTGGGCGACCGATCCGACCGCGCAGGTCATCCACGACTGTTACGACAAGGACGCCAGGCTGGTGCCGTTCGCGCCGCGCTCGGTACTGCGCCGCGTCTGCGACATGTTCGATGCCAAGGGCTGGAAGCCGGTGGTCGCGCCCGAACTCGAGTTCTACCTGGTCGCGCGCAACAGCGATCCGGACATGCCGCTGAAGCCGCCGATCGGCCGCAGCGGCCGCGCCGAGACGTCGCGCCAGGCCTACTCGATCGACGCGGTCAACGAGTTCGACCCGTTGTTCGAGGACGTCTACGACTATTGCGAGAAGATGGGATTGAACGTCGACACCCTGATCCACGAGGTCGGCGCCGGGCAGATGGAGATCAACTTCTTCCACGACCATCCGCTGGGCCTGGCCGACGAGGTGTTCCTGTTCAAGCGCACGGTGCGCGAGGCGGCGTTGCGCCACGACATGTTCGCCACCTTCATGGCCAAGCCGATCGCGGGCGAACCCGGCAGCGCGATGCACATCCACCAGAGCGTGCTCAGCAAGACGACCGGCAAGAACATCTTCAGCAACCCGGACGGCACGCCGACGCAGGAATTCTTCTGGTACATCGGCGGCCTGCAGCGCTACATCCCGGCCGCAATGGCGCTGTTCGCACCCTACGTCAACAGCTACCGTCGGCTGGCGCGCTTCACCGCGGCGCCGATCAACATCCAGTGGGGCACCGACAACCGCACCGTCGGCATCCGCTCGCCACTGGCCGATCCGGCCGCGCGCCGGGTCGAGAACCGCGTCATCGGCGCCGACGCCAACCCGTACGTGGCGCTGGCCGCGACGCTGGCCTGCGGCTACATCGGCATCGACAGGCACATCGAGCCGACACCGGAATGCAAGGGTGACGCCTACCTGGGCGACTTCCAGCTGCCGCGCAGCCTGGGCGAAGCGCTGCAGCTGTTGCGCGACGAAACCGATCTGCACGAGGTGCTGGGCCAGGCGTTCATCACCGTCTACACCGAGGTCAAGGAGATCGAGTACGCCGAATTCATGAAGGTGATCTCGCCGTGGGAGCGTGAGCACCTGCTGCTGCATGTCTGACGCTGCCCATTGCTCACAGGCCCGACTTCAACCGGAGGTTCCCGATGAACACCACGACAGCGATCCGCACCGGGCCGCGCGACGCCGAGGCCCGCAGCACCCAGTCCTGGCAGGCCGCCGACGCCGCGCACTTCCTGCATCCGTTCACCGACTTCCGCGCGCTGGCAGCCAGGGGCGCGCGCATCATCACGCGCGCCGAAGGCATCTACGTCTGGGACAGCGAGGGCCGCAGGATCCTCGACGCGATGTCGGGACTGTGGTGCGTCAACGTCGGCTACGGCCAGCGCGCGCTGGTCGATGCGGCGACGCGGCAGATGACCGAGCTGCCCTTCTACAACGCCTTCTTCCAGACCGCCACGCCGCCGGCGATCGAACTGGCCGAGCTGCTGGCCGAGGTGTCGCCGCCGCAGTTCAGGCACGTGTTCTTCTCGGGTTCGGGCTCCGAGGGCAACGATACCGTGGTGCGCATGGTGCGCCGCTACTGGGACATCCTGGGCGCGCCCGAGCGCCAGGTCATCATCAGCCGCAGGAACGCCTATCACGGATCGACGATGGCCGGCGCGTCGCTCGGCGGCATGAGCGGCATGCATGCACAGGGGGGGCTGCCGATCCCGGGCATCGTGCACATCGACCAGCCCTACTGGGTCGAGCACGGTCGAGGGATGAGCCGCGACGACTTCGGCCGGGTCGCCGCCGGCTGGCTCGAGGCCAAGATCCTCGAGCTCGGCGCCGAACGGGTGGCGGCGTTCATCGGCGAGCCGGTACAGGGCGCCGGCGGCGTCATCATCCCGCCCGAGACCTACTGGCCCGAGATCCAGCGCATCTGCGACAAGTACGGCGTGCTGCTGGTCAGCGACGAGGTGATCTGCGGCTTCGGCCGCACCGGCCACTGGTTCGGCTGCGAGCGCTTCGACTTCCGCCCCGACCTGATGACCTTCGCCAAGGGCGTGACGAGCGGCTACGTGCCGCTCGGCGGCGTGCTGGTCGGCGACCGCATCGCCGACGTGCTGATCGAGCGCGGCGGCGAGTTCGAGCACGGCTACACCTACTCGGGCCACCCGGTGGCATGCGCAGTGGCGGTGGCCAACATCAGGCTGATGCGCGAGCTGGGGTTGGTCGAGCACGTGCACGACGATGTCGGCCCGTACCTGGCCGAAGGCTTTGCGTCGCTGCGCGATCACCCGCTGGTGGGAGACGCCGAGACCTGCGGTCTGATGGGCGCGATCCTACTGGTCAGGGACAAGTCCACCTTGCAGCCGTTCGACGTCGCCGCCGACATCGGCATGGTCTGCCGCGGCCACTGTTTCGCCAACGGCCTCGTCATGCGCGCCGTCGGCCAGCGCATGATCATCGCCCCGCCACTCGTCATCACGCACGCGCAGATCGACGAACTGATGGGCCTGATCCGGCGCTGTCTCGACCTGACGCTGGCCGATGCGCAGCGCGGGCGATGGCTCTGACGACTCATCGCTTCCCCCGATGACCCGACGCGACCGCATTGCTTAGACTCAACCGCTGCCCCAGCCGGCCCACCGACCCCGATTCACCCCCTTTGGAGAAAGCTTCATGAAATTGCTGTCCCGTCGATCGCTCGTCCTTCTGGGCCTGGCCGCCACGGCGCTGCAGGCGGGCACGGTCCTGGCCGAGGAAGAGAAGGTCGTCAACATCTACAACTGGTCCGACTACATCGCCGACGACACGTTGAGGAACTTCGAGAAGGAGACCGGCATCAAGGTCCGCTACGACAACTACGACAACAACGAGATCCTGCATGCCAAGCTGGTTGCCGGCAAGACCGGCTACGACGTGGTGGTGCCCTCCTCCTACTGGGCCAAGCTGCAGGCCGACGGTGGCCTGCTGCGCAAGATCGACAAGAGCAAGATCCCCAACCTGAAACACCTCGATCCAGAGATCGAGGCAACGCTGGCCAAGCTCGATCCAGGCAACCAGTACATGGTCGACTGGCTGTGGGGCTACACGACGGTGGGCATCAACGTCGACAAGGTCAAGGCCGCGCTGGGCGGCCTGGCGATGCCGGACAACGCCTGGGACCTGGTCTTCAAGCCCGAGTACATGGCCAGGCTGAAGAGCTGCGGCGTGTCATTCCTCGATTCGCCCACCGACATCGTCCCGGCGGCGATGCACTACCTCGGCCGACCGCCGTTCAGCCGCGTGCAGGCCGACTACCAGCCGGTGCCCGACCTGCTGAAGAAAGTGCGGCCGTACGTGACACTGTTCAGCTCGTCGGGCTACATCAACGACATGGCCAACGGCTCGATCTGCGTCGCACTCGGCTGGTCGGGCGACATCAACATCGCACGCCAGCGTGCGATCGACGGCAAGACCGGCCAGAACATCCAGGCGCTGATCCCCAAGTCGGGCGGCGTGCTGTTCTTCGACACGATGGTGATCCCGATCGATGCACCGCACCCGGACAACGCGCACAAGTTCATCAACTTCATCCTGCGCCCGGAAGTCGACGCGTCCTTGACCAACAAGGTCTTCTACGCCAACCCGAACAAGGAGTCGCGCAAGTTCATCAAGCCCGAGGTGGCGAACAACCCGACCGTTTTCCCGCCCGACGCCGAGATGCGCAAGATGGCGCTGCCCGAGGCGGTGACCAACGACATCCGGCGCACGATGACGCGCATCTACACCTCGTTCAAGACGGGGGTCTGAGCCTTCGTGGCGGCGCCGCAGGGGCACCGATGAGCGCGGCACAGTCAGGGCGTGCCTACCTGGCGATCGAGGACGTCGTCAAGGACTTCGCGGGCGTCAAGGCGGTCGACCACGTCAGCCTCGAGATCGCCCAGGGCGAGATCTTCGCGCTGCTCGGCTCGTCGGGTTGCGGCAAGACGACCTTGCTGCGCATGCTGGCCGGATTCGAGACGCCGAGCGCCGGGCGCATCGTCCTGGACGGCACGGACCTGGCCGAGATGGAGCCCTACTCGCGGCCGATCAACATGATGTTCCAGTCGTATGCGCTGTTCCCGCACCTGACGGTGTGGGACAACATCGCATTCGGTCTGAGGCGTGAGGGCCTGCCGCGCCCGCGCATCGCCGAGCGCGTCGAGGCCATGCTCAAGCTGGTGCAGCTCGGCGCCTACGCCAGGCGCAAGCCGCACCAGCTCTCGGGCGGCCAGCAGCAGCGCGTCGCGCTGGCGCGCAGCCTGGCCAAGCGACCGCGACTGCTGCTGCTCGACGAGCCGCTGGGCGCGCTCGACAAGAAGCTGCGCGAAGAGACGCAGATCGAGCTCGTCAACATCCTGCGCGATGTCGACGTCACCTGCGTGATGGTCACGCACGACCAGGAGGAGGCGATGACGATGGCCACGCGCATCGCAGTGATGAGCGAGGGCCGCATTCTGCAGGTGGGTGCGCCGCACGAGGTGTATGAGACGCCGGCGACGCGCTTCGTCGCCGACTTCATCGGCAACGTCAACCTGATGGAGGGCACGCTGGCCGTCGACGAGAGCGACCACTGCGTCATCGACTGCGTCGATTGCCGCCACTACATCGGCCACGGCATCACCGGCAGCGCCGGCATGGCGGTGTCGGTGGCGCTGCGCCCGGAGAAGATCCAGCTTGCGCGCGAGGCACCCGAGGGCGACTTCAACCGCGCCCAGGGCACCGTGCGGGCGATGGCGTACTTCGGCAGCTTCACCGTCTACCACGTCGATCTGGCCAGCGGTGCAGCGCTCCAAGTCAGCGTCAACAACACCCAGCGCGTGCGCGAAGACGAGGTCCGCGCCGGCGAACGCGTCTGGGCCCACTGGTCGAGCGCGGCCCAAGTGGTGCTCACCCAGTGACGGGCGGCGACGATGGCCCGCACTGAGCGCCTGATCGGCTGGCGAGCTGTCCGCTGGCGCGGCCGCGACGCCGTGATCGGCATCCCTTTCGTCTGGCTGCTGGTGTTCTTCCTGGCGCCGTTCCTGATCGTGCTGAACTACAGCGTCTCGGAGATGGGCGCGGTGCGGCCGGAGAACATCGTCAGCGTCGCCGACGGTGTGGTCAAGCTGGCCATCAAGTTCGGCAACTACCTGACCATCGCCACCGACGCGCTGTACTACCGGGCCTATGTCTCGAGCCTGAAGTACGCGGCCATCACCACCGTGCTGTGCCTGGCCATCGGCTACCCGTTCGCCTATTTCATGGCGCGCGCCAGGCCGACGCTGCAGCCCGCACTGCTGATGCTGGTGATGCTGCCGTTCTGGACCTCCTTCCTGCTGCGCGTGTACGCCTGGAAGGGCCTGCTCGACGACGGTGGCTGGGTGGCCGGGCTGTTGATCGGCAGCGGCATCGACCGATGGCTGGCCGCCGCCGGCATGATCGCCACGCCGGGCAAGCTGATGAACACGCCGTTCTCGCTCGTCATCGGCATGAGCTACACCTACCTGCCCTTCATGATCCTGCCGCTGTACGCCAACCTGGCCAAGATGGACCTGGCGTTGCTCGAGGCCGCCGCCGATCTGGGCGCCACGCGCTGGACGGCATTCTGGCGCGTCACCGTGCCGCTGTCGCGTGCGGGCATCATCGCCGGATCGATGCTGGTCTTCATCCCCTGCGTCGGCGAGTACGTGATCCCCGAGCTGCTGGGCGGCCCGCAGACCCTGATGATCGGCCGCGTGCTGTGGGACGAGTTCTTCAGCAACAACGACTGGCCGATGGCCTCGACCGTGGCCGTCGTGCTGATCCTGCTCATTGTCGTGCCGCTGGCGTTCTTCAACAGGTACCAGGCCGAGGCACAGGAGCGCGCACGGTGAGGACCGGGGCCACGCCGTTCGGTGCCGCATTCGCGAACCACTTCGCGCGCGCCTGGCTGGCGGGCGGCTTCGTCTTCCTGTATCTGCCGATCGTCACGCTGGTCATCTACTCCTTCAACCGTTCGCCGCTGCCGACGGTATGGGGCGGCTTCACCCTCGAGTGGTACGCCCGGCTGGCCAGCGACCGCGAGATCCTGGGCGGCCTGTGGCTGTCGCTGAAGATCGCCTTCCTGAGCGCCTGCGCCTCGGTGCTGCTGGGTACGCTGGCGGCCTTCACGCTGGTGAAGTACAGGCGCTTTGCCGGACGCACACTGTTCTCGGGCATGGTCACGGCGCCGCTGGTGATGCCCGAGGTGATCATCGGCCTGTCGCTGCTGCTGCTGCTGGTGGCGGTGCAGCGCGCCACCGGCTCGCCACTGTTCGACCGCGGCCTGAGCACGATCTGGCTCGGCCACCTGCTGCTCGGCATCGCCTACGCCACGGTGGTGATCCAGGCCCGGCTGGTCGAGCTCAACCCGCAGTTCGAGGAAGCGGCGATGGACCTCGGTGCACGCCCACACCAAGTCTTTCTGCTCGTCACGCTGCCGCTGATCCTGCAGGCGCTGGCGTCGGCCTGGCTGCTGACCTTCAGCCTGTCGCTCGACGACGTGGTGATCTCGGCCTTTCTGTCGGGACCGGGCTCGACCACGCTGCCGCTGGTCATCTTTTCACGCGCCCGGCTGGGCCTGAACCCAAGTGTGAACGCAGTGGCCACGGTGATCATCGCCGTCGTCGCCGCCTGCGTCACCGCCGCCAGCGTCTGGATCGCCCGCCGCGAACGCCGCCGTGCCGCCGAGATCAACGCGGCGCAACGCATCACCCCCTGATCTTTCAAGAAGCGAGGAGTAGACGATGACCCGATTCAAGCTCACCATCCTGGCGCGCGCCGCGCTCGCCGTGCTGGCCACCTCAACTGTTCTGGCGTCGTCGGCGCGGGCGCAGAGCAACGACGAGTTGCTGAAGGAACTGCGTGCACTGAAGGAGCGCGTCGGCGAGCTCGAGCGCAAGCTCGAGGCCGCCAGGCCGGCGACCCAGCCGCAGTGGGGCATGACGCCGCAGCAGGTGCAGGACTTCAACCGCATCGCCGTCAAGACCGAGGCACTCGAGGATGCGGTCGAATCGCAGGGGTTGAAGGCGCTGAAGATCACGGGATTCATGGACCCGGTCTACCTGTGGAACCAGCGCCAGCATCGGGCCGGCTTCCAGTTCCTCAACCCGGTCGCGCTCGACAGCTACAACTACGACAACTCCTACTTCGGCAGCGCGACGATCGACTTCCAGAAGGAGATGGAGGGTGGCACCAAGTTCCGGTTGACGCTCACGCCCAACCGCGGCACCGGCTCGGTGATCGGCGAGGGCTCGATCGTGCAGGAGGCGTCGGTGCTGGTGCCGCTGGGCGATCTGCAGACGCGTTTCATCGCCGGGCAGATCCCTGACTGGTCGGGGTACGAGTACCAGCAGCCGACGCTGAACAAGCTGATCACGCACAACCTGCTGTACGACTTCACCTTGCCCACGCTCTACACCGGCGCGGGCATGGAGTACATCCGCGGCAAGTGGGATACGAAATGGCTGCTCGCCAACATGAACTCGAGCAAGCGCAACAGCCGCGAGACCTCGCCGGTGCTGGCCTACCGCGTCGACTATTCGCGCGGCGAATTCCAGGGCTTCGGCTTCGCCGGGGTGCACGGCAAGGCCGCCAACTTCACCGAGAACGTGCTCGACGCCGACGGCAATGTCGTGGCGCAGCCTGATTCACGCGTCGACCTGTTCGAGGTCGATGCCTACTTCGTCCGTGGTGACTGGACCTGGCAGGGCCAGTTGAGCTACGGCCAGCAGAAGAACGCCGCCATTTCGGTCGATCCGGTGACCGGGGCACTGCGCGACGCGCGCTGGTACGGCGCGTCGACACTGCTGGCGTACAAGTTCATGCCGCGCTGGGAAGTGATAGGCCGCCTCGACTACCTGAACAACCACAGGAACGGCGGCGGGCTGCTCGGCTATACGAGCGCCGACGACCGCAACGGCATCGGCCCCGACCCCGCCGGCGGTCCCGAGCGCGGCGTCAACCGCACTGCGCTGTCGCTCGGCATGAGCTGGCTCTACAACCTGAACACCACCTTCAAGGCCGAGGCGCGCTTCGACCATGCCAACCTGCCGGTGTTCCTCGACGTCAGGACCGGCGAGTACCGCAAGAGCAATCAGGTCTTCGGCACCTCGGTGGTCGTCAGCTTCTGAGCGCCCCCAGGGCCGGGCTGCGCCCAGCCCGCCCCCCGCGGGGGTTCAAGCAAAGTGGCGCAGCCACGTTTGCTTGAGAGTCTTGCCGCGCCGCAGCCGTGCCGCGTGCGTCCTGCGCCGGCATCGACGCAAGCGGCAACGCCGCATCCGCGCGAGAACCCGTTACGCTTGGGGGGCCGGCGCAGCGGGCACCGGCGCGCGCAACTTCCAGGGACCGATGGATGGCTACGACACCGATTGACTGGCTCGCCCGCGCGAGCGAGCTCCGCATCGACGGCCGCATGGTGATCGACGGCGAGCGCCGCGCCAGCGCCGGCGGCGAGACCTTCACCTGCATCTCGCCCCGCGACGGCCGGGCGCTGGGCGAGGTTGCGCGAGGTCGTGCGCAAGACATCGACGCCGCGGTGGCGGGCGCGCGCGCCGCCTTCGACGACGGCCGCTGGGCGCACAAGCCGCCCGCCGTGCGCAAGCGCATCCTGCAGCGCTTTGCCGACGCGATCCTCGGCGCCAGGGACGAGCTGGCGCTGCTCGAGACGCTCGACATGGGCAAGCCCATCCGGCACGCACTGGCGGTCGACGTGCCGGCTGCCGCGCGCTGCATCCAGTGGTACGCCGAGGCGGTGGACAAGGTCTACGACGAGATCGCGCCAGCGCCACGCAACGCGCTGGCGCTGATCCAGCGCGAGCCGGTCGGCGTCGTCGGCGCGATCGTGCCGTGGAACTACCCGATGATCATGGCGGCGTGGAAGCTCGGCCCGGCGCTGGCGGCGGGCAACTCGGTGGTCCTCAAGCCCAGCGAGAAGAGCCCGCTCACCGCACTGCGGCTGGCTGAACTGGCCGTGGCCGCCGGCTTGCCGCCGGGCGTGTTCAACGTCGTGCCGGGCTACGGCGGCGAGGCCGGCGAGGCGCTGGCGCTGCACCCGCAAGTCGACGCGATCGGCTTCACCGGGTCGACGCGTACCGGCCGGCGCATGCTCGAGTACGCGTCACGCTCCAACCTGAAGCGCGTCTACAACGAGCTCGGTGGCAAGTCGGCGTTCATCGTCTTTCCCGACTTCGGCGACCTGGAACGCGCCGCGACGACGGTGGCCGGCGCGATCTTCTTCAACCAGGGCGAGAGTTGCAATGCACCGTCGCGCGCACTGGTGCACGCGAGCGTGGCCGATGCCTTCGTCGAGCACGTGTCTGCCGAGGCACCCAAGTACGCGCCGGCCGATCCTCTCGACGCCGGCACCGTGATGGGCGCGATCGTCGACGACACGCAGATGCGCAACGTGCTCGGCTATATCGATGCCGGCCGTGCCGAGGGCGGGCGCTGCGCCGCCGGCGGCCGGCAGGTGCGTCAGGACAGCGGCGGCTGCTTTGTCGAGCCCACGGTGTTCGATGGCGTGACCAACACGATGCGGATCGCGCGCGAGGAAATCTTCGGCCCGGTGCTCAGCGTGATCCGCTTCGAGACCGAAGCGGAGGCGATTGCGCTGGCCAACGACAGCCCGTACGGACTGCAGGCCAGCGTCTGGAGCGACGACATCAGCCGGGCCCATCGCGTGGCGCGTGCACTTCGCGCCGGCACCGTGCACGTCAATCAGTACGACGAGGACGACATCACCGTGCCGTTCGGCGGTGTCAAGCAGAGCGGCAACGGACGCGACAAGTCGCTGCATGCGTTCGACAAGTACACCGAACTCAAGACGACCTGGATCAGAATCGACTGATCCACCACCGGGGCCGGCCATGAAGGACCTACGCGAACGCCTCCTCAAGCAGGGCGTGCACACGCTGCTAGCGCAGTTCACCGACCTGCACGGCGTGGCCAAGGGCAAGTTCGTGCCGCTGGCGCATCTTGACAACCTGCTCACCGACGGCGTGGGTTTCAGCGGGCCGTCGATCGCCGGCACCGGGTTGCCGCGCACCGGGGCGCGTTCCGAATACTTCGCGCGCGGCAATGCCAGCACGGCGCGGGCGCTGCCGTTCATGCCCGGCTATGCGCGCGTCGTCTGCGACGGCTTCGTCGACGGTCAACCCTTCGATGCCTGCCCGCGCCAGGTACTGCGTCGTGCCATCGCGCGCCTGGCGCAACGCGGCTGGCGTCTGTGCACCGGGATCGAGCCCGAGTTCTTCCTGCTCAGGCAGCAGGGCTGCGATTGGCAACCGGCCGACGACGCTGACCGCCTGGCCAAGCCGAGCTACGACCTGAAGTCGCTGCCGCGCCAGCGCGACTTCCTGCAGGCACTGCAACGATCGCTCGAGGCCTGCGGCCTGGGTGTGCTGCAACTCGACCACGAAGACGCCCAGGGCCAATACGAAGTCAACTTCGATTTCGACGAGGCGCTGGCCAGCGCCGACCACCTGATGCTGTTCAAGCTCGCGGCGCACGCGCTGGCCGAGGAGCGCGGCATGGTGTTCTCGATGATGCCCAAGCCGTTCGCCAACCAGCCCGGCAGCGGCATGCACTTCCACGTCTCGCTCTGGAAGGGTGAAGACGCCGACGCCAGCAACCTGTTCGTGCCCCACGACGCCAGCGGCGCGGTGGACCTGCGCTCGACCTTGTCGCCGCTGGGCCGGCAGTTCGTCGCCGGCGTGCTCGCGCACGCCCCCGCACTGTGCGCACTGGCCGCACCCACCGTCAACAGCTACAAGCGGCTGGTGGTCGGCGAGTCGATCTCGGGCACGAGCTGGGCGCCAGCCTACGTGGCCCACGGCGTCAACAACCGCACCGCACTCGTGCGCACGCTGCACGACCGCTTCGAATGGCGCTTGCCGGATGCCAGCGCCAACCCCTACCTCGCGACGGCGACGTTGATCGCAGCCGGCCTCGACGGCATCGAGCGCCGACTCGATCTGGCCCCGGCCTGCGACGCCGATCTGTTCGAGCTGTCGCCGACGCAGGTCGAAGCGACCGGCCTCGCGCCGCTGCCGCAAAGCCTGGGCGAGTCGGTGGCCGCGCTCGAGGCCGACCCGGTGATCAGCGCCGCGTTGGGCGAGACGCTGGTGACGCAGTTTGCACAACTCAAGCGCGCCGAATGGAACGAGCATGCGCGCCACGTCAGCGACTGGGAGTTGCAGCGTTACGCGCGCAAGTTCTGAGCCCGCTGCGCCGCCGTGCGGCCGGCCCGACCGTCGTGCGGGGCGGGCAGACCGGGCGCGTCACGCTCGCTCGCGATCGTGACCCGCCCGAGCCCGCTGCGGCGACCCCCCGGCACGATGGCCGCTGCACCGCTTCTGGCCTACGGCTGTCTGGCGCTGAGCATGGCGCTCGTCGGCAGCTATGTCGGCCTTTCGAAACTGCTGGTCGCAGGCTTTCCGGTGTTCCTGCTGGCCTGGCTGCGCTTCGCCATCGCGGCACTGGCGATGACCGGCTGGGTGCGACGCACGCCTGGCGCGCCGGCGCTGTCGACGCAGGACCGCGTGCTGCTGTTCTGGGAAAGTTTTCTCGGCAACTTCCTGTTCTCCGTCTTCATGTTGTTCGGTGTGCTGCTGACCTCGGCGCTGGCCGCCGGCGTCGTGATGGCGGCGATTCCCGCCACCGTCGCTTTGCTGTCGCGTCTGTTCCTCGGTGAGCGGCTCACGCTTCGCGTCGGCGTGGCGATCGCCTGTGCGATGGCCGGCATCGCGTTGCTGGCGCTGCAGCGCGCCCCGGACACTGCGGCGGCGAGCGACGGGGCGACCGGGACAGCCGGGGCGCCCGGCGTCCTGCGCACCTGGCTCGGCCCGCTGCTGCTGCTCGGCGCCGTGCTGTGCGAGGCCAGCTACGTCGTCATCGGCAAGCGGCTTGCCGCCACCGTCTCACCGCGGCGCATCAGTGCGTTGATCAACCTGTGGGGGTTGGCGCTGGCCACGCCCCTGGGTGTGTGGCAAGCCTGGTCGTTCGACTTCGGCACGGTTTCGGCTGGCCTGTGGGCGCTGCTGCTGTTCTACGCGCTGGCCGCCAGCGTGGCCACCGTCTGGTTGTGGATGAAAGGCCTGGCGCAGGTGCCGGCGCAGCGCGCCGGCGTATTCGCCGTGATGCTGCCGGTGAGCGCGGCGCTGGTCGGCGTGGCTCTTCTCGGCGAGCCGTTCGGCGCCGGCCACGGGGTCGCGTTCGCACTGGCCGTGGCGGGGCTGCTGCTGGCGGTCTGGCCGTCGGGACAGGCGCGTGCGCTGGCTCAGCCGCCGGCCTGATCGGCCAGCGCGCGCAACGCGGTCTGGTCCGGTGCGACCACGCCGCGCTCGGTGATCAGCGCGCCAACCAGCCGCGCCGGCGTCACGTCGAAGCCGAAATTGACCGCCGGCGATGCGGCCGGTGTCAGTCGCACCTCGGTCAACCGGCCGTTCGCATCGAGCCCGCGGATGTGGGTCACCTCATGCGCAGGACGCTGCTCGATCGGAATTTCGGCGACGCCGTCGGCGAGGCTCGGGTCGAGCGTCGACAATGGCATTGCGACGTAGAACGGCACGCCGTTGTCGTGCGCCGCGAGTGCCTTCAGGTAGGTGCCGATCTTGTTGCACACGTCGCCGCGTGCACTGACGCGGTCCGCGCCGACGATCACCGCGTCCACCTGGCCGTGCTGCATCAGGTGACCCCCCGTGTTGTCGGCGATCACGCTGTGCGGCACGCCCTCGTGGCCCAGTTCCCAGGCGGTCAGGCTGGCGCCCTGGTTGCGTGGCCGCGTCTCATCGACCCAGACATGCAGTGCGATGCCCGCAGCGTGGGCCTTGTAGATCGGCGCCAGCGCGGTGCCCCAATCGACGGTGGCGAGCCAGCCGGCGTTGCAATGCGTCAGCACGTTCAGCGGCCGATCGGACGGTTTGCGCCGGGCCAGGTCGCGCAGCAGTGCCAGGCCGTGGTCGCCGAGCCTCGAATTGACGGCCACGTCGTCTTCGGCGACGGCAGCGGCGGCGCGCCAGCCCGCAGCGGCACGCTCGGCCAACGGCAGCGGCAACAGGCGCTCGACCATGCGACGTGTCGCCCAGCTCAGGTTCACCGCCGTCGGCCGGGCGCTGTCGAGCAATGCCTGTGCTTCGCGCAGCGCGGGCTCGGCTGCGTCGATCCTGCATTGCAGCGCGATCCCATAGGCGGCGGTAGCACCGATCAACGGCGCACCGCGCACCCACATGTCGCGGATCGCGATGTGCACCGCGGCCGGTGTTTCGAGCCGCTCGACGGCCAGCCGGTGCGGCAACCAGCGCTGGTCGATGACGCACACGGCGTCGCCCTCGGGCGCCGGCCAGAGGGTGCGCCGGGCCAGCCCGTCGACCCTCACAGCACGCGGCCGGCGATCGTGCGCAGCCGCTCGACGAGCGCCTTGTCGCGCGCCTCCGGCGCGGTGATCAGCGCGTGCTCGAGTGCGCGCCTGCAAGGACACGTCGCGCCGTTCGGATCGCCCGTGACGGGCTGCGCGGCGCGCGCCACCAGCGCACGCGCGTGCTCGGCGTTGCTCAGCAGCACGCCAATGATCGCCTGCACGCTGACGTCGTCGTGCTGCGGATGCCAGCAGTCGAAATCGGTGACCATCGCCACCGAGGCGTAGCAGATCTCGGCCTCGCGCGCGAGCTTGGCCTCGGGCATGTTGGTCATGCCGACGACGTCGCAGTTCCACGACCGGTACAGGCGCGACTCGGCCAGCGTGCTGAACTGCGGCCCCTCCATGGCCAGGTAGGTACCTCCGCGCACGTGGGCCACGCCGAGCGCATGCAGCGCCGCCTGCAGATGGTCGCCGAGCCGGTTGCACACCGGCTGCGCCATCGACACGTGCGCCACCAGCCCACTGCCGAAGAACGACTTCTCGCGCGCGAAGGTGCGGTCGATGAACTGGTCGACGATGACGAAGGTGCCCGGCGGCAGGTCGGCGCGCAGGCCGCCCACCGCGCTCAGCGAGAGGATGTCGGTCACACCGAGCTGCTTCAGCGCAGCGATGTTGGCGCGATAGTTCACCTCGCCCGGCGGAATGCGGTGGCCGCGTGCGTGACGCGGCAGGAAGGCCAGCCGCGAGCTGCCGCCCGATGCGTCAAGGCGTCCCAGAAAAACCTCGTCCGACGCTGCGCCCCAGGGCGTGTCGACGTGAACCCAGCCGGTGTCGACCAGCCCTGGCAGGTCGTACACGCCACTGCCGCCGATGATCCCGAGCATGTTGCTGTCGTTCATTGTCACAGTGCCAACGGGCCTGGCCGTGGCCGGTTCGATCGCGTCCGGCGTCGCGTGCTCGGTCGGATTTCGTGCCGACGCCCGGACGCACAAGAGCCCCGGCAGGTGCTCGCCTGCCGGGGCTCGTCTTTTCGTTGGTCGGGGCGGCGGGATTCGAACTCGCGACCCCTTGCACCCCATGCAAGTGCGCTACCAGGCTGCGCTACGCCCCGACTGGAGCGGGGAGTATAGCGCCCACCGCAGGCTGTCAGACGCTCAGCAGTTCGCGGATCGACAGCAACTCCATGCGCACCTCCGACGCCGCGAGCTCGCGCACCTCGGGCAGCGGTATCGGTGCCACAGGGTCGAGGTCACGGGCATTGTCTTCGCTGGCACCGAGGCGCTCCTGGCCGAGCGCCATCTCCCGATCGTGGGCGCCGTCGGGTCCGATGGCGGCAGGCGACTCAACGAGTTGATTGCGCGCACCGCTGATCGTGAAGCCCTGCTCGTAGAGCAATTCGCGGATGCGCCGGATCAGCAACACTTCATGGTGTTGGTAATAGCGACGATTGCCGCGCCGCTTCATCGGCTTGAGCTGGGTGAATTCCTGTTCCCAGTAGCGCAGCACGTACGGCTTGACACCGCACAACTCGCTGACCTCGCCGATCGTGAAGTAGCGCTTGGCCGGAATGATGGGAAGCGGTTTCGCCATTGAACCTGGAGTCGGCGGTTGACCGCTTGCCTTCGCAAGCGACGCCGCATGAGCGCTGGGTTTGGATGTCACGACGGCGGTCATCAATGGCGTGAGAGCGTTACGCGCCCGATCGAGCCGCGCCGCGGCTCGCCGGCGGCGATGCTCCTGTTGCCTGGCATCAGCCCGAAGTCTCTGCAGCGTTGACCGCCATGGCGGATGGGGTCTCGGCCCACTCGCGAGGCAGAGGCCAACCGCATGGCGTCCGGTGTCGACGCTTGGTCTTGCCTGCCCGACGATTCGCAGCCTGCCCCGGCACGCGCTACCGCAGAATCTAGTTTGAAATCAACAAGGTTAGCGAATAAATCTAGACTTTACTCGAAGTCCTCGCCGATCGGGGTATCGCCCTGCACGATGGCCTTGAGTTTGTAGCTGGCGTGGAAGGTGACCACGTTGCGTGCCTTGATCGGGATCGCCTCGCCGGTGCGTGGATTGCGCCCCGGGCGCGACGCCTTGCGGCGGATGTTGAAGTTGCCGAAGCCCGAGAGCTTGACGTCCTTGCCTTCGACCAGGCCGCGATGTACCAGTTCGAAGAAGGCCTCGACCATGTCCTTGGACTCGCGCTTGTTCAGGCCGAGCCGCTCGAACAGGAGTTCGGCGAGTTCGGCCTTGGTCAAGGTCGGCGTCTCGAGCGACGGCAGAAGGACGCGTCCAGGTCGGGTGTCTTCTTCAGCCATGATGGATGTCGTCTGTGTGCCCGCGCCACTCAGCTGCGCAGCCTGGCACCGACGGCCTGGCTCGCGCGCGACACGGCAGCCGCAATCGCGGCCTCGATGCGCTCGTCGGTGAGGGTGGCATCCGGATCGTGCAACTCGAGCCGAACCGCCATGCTGCGCTCGTCGATGGCGATGTCCGTGCCTGCGCAGGACGGTCGGTAGACGTCGAACAGCGTCGCGCTGCGCACCAGCGTCGAGGCATCGTCGCGCAGCGCGTCGATCAACGCGGCGTGGCGCGTCGTCGCCGGTACGACCAGCGCCACGTCGCGCCAGACCGGCTGATGGCGCGGCAGCGCCTGGAATGCCGGGACGTCGCGCTCGAGCAGCGACGCGAGATCCAGCTCGAGCAGGATCGGCGATTGCGGCAACTCGTAGGACTGTCGCCAGCGCGGGTGCAACTCGCCGATGATGCCGATGTCCTGCCCGCGCAACAGGACGCGCGCGCAACGACCCGGGTGCAGCGCGGGATGGTGCGCCGGCTCGAAGCGGGCCTGGCGTGGCGCCAGCAGGGCCTCGACATCACCCTTGACGTCGAAGAAATCGACGCTGCGCTCGGCGCATCCCCATTGCGTCTGCGCAGCCGGGCCCCAGGCCAGCGCCGCCAGTCGCATCGGCTGGTGCACGCCGGCCACATCGGTGGGGCCGGACGCCGTATCGGCGTCGCGACGCCAGATGCGCCCGAGCTCGAAGACGCGCACCCGAGTCGCCCTGCGTGCCAGGTTGTAGCGCAACACCTGCACCAGGCTGCCGATCAGGGTCGACCGCAGCACGGCCAGCGGTGCCGCGATCGGGTTGCGCACCCGGATCGGATCGGCATTGCCGGCCAGCTCGCGCTCCCAGCGTTCCTCGACGAAGCTGAAGCTGATCGTCTCCTGATAGTCGCGTGCGGCCAGCGCCTGCCGCATGGCAAACGCACCGCGCTGGGACTCGACGCGCACGCGCGCTGCGACCGGCGCCAGCGGAGGCGTCAGCGGCAACTGGTCGTAACCGACGATGCGGATGACCTCCTCGATCAGGTCTTCCTCGATCTGCAGGTCGAAGCGCCAGCTCGGCGGCGTCACGGTGAGATGCCCCGGCGCCTCGGTGAAGGCCAGGCCCAGCCGCGCGAAGGCAGTCGCGCACTGCGCCTGCGTGATCGGCACGCCGAGCACCCTGGCGGCGCGATCGACGCGCAGTGTCACCGGGGCACGCTCGGGCATGCGAACGGCTTGATCGTCCACCGGCCCGGCCTCACCGCCGCAGATGTCGACGATCAGTCGCGTGATGCGCTCGATGTGCTCGACCGTCAGCTCGGGATCGACGCCGCGCTCGAATCGATGCCCGGCGTCGGTGGCGAAGTTGAATCGGCGCGAGCGGCCCGCGATCGCCTGCGGCCACCAGAACGCCGCCTCGACGTAGACATCACGCGTCGAGTCGGACACCGCGGTGGCTGCGCCGCCCATGATGCCGGCGAGGGACTCGACGCCGGTCGCGTCGGCGATCACGCCCACCGCGGCGTCGAGCTCGACCGTGTTGCCGTTGAGCAGTTCGAGCCGCTCGCCGGGGTGCCCCCAGCGCACCACCAGCCGGTCGTGAATCTTGCCGAGGTCGAAGATGTGCGTCGGCCGGCCCAGTTCGAACATCACGTAGTTCGAGATGTCGACGAGCGCAGAGACCGAACGCTGGCCGCAGCGCGCCAGGCGCTCGACCATCCACGCCGGCGTCGGCGCGCGCGGGTCGACGTTGCGCACCACGCGCCCGGAGAAGCGGCCGCACAGGTCGGGCGCCTCGATATGCACCGGCAGACGGGCGTCATGGCGCGTCGGTACCGGCGTGCTGACGGGCGACCTCAGCGGCGCACCGGTGAGTGCCGAGACCTCGCGCGCGACACCGTACACCGACAGGCAGTGCGCCAGGTTGGGCGTGAGCTTGAGCGTGATGAGCGTGTCGTCGAGCTGCAGATACTCGCGCACGTCCATCCCCAGCGGCGCATCGGCTGCCAGCTCGAGCAGGCCGGCGTGGTCGTCGCTGAGCTTGAGCTCTCGCGCCGAACACAGCATGCCGAAACTGTCGACGCCTCGCAGCTTGCCGACCTTGATCCGCAACGGCTTGCCGTCATCGCCAGGCGGCAATACCGCGCCGACGCGGGCCAGCGCAACGCGAATGCCGGCGCGCGCGTTGGACGCGCCGCAGACGATCTGCAACGGGCCGTCCTTCGAATGCGGGCCCGCGTCCACGCGGCACACGCGCAGGCGATCGGCGTCGGGGTGCGGCGTGGCCTCGACGATTTCGGCCACGACGACGCCCGAGAATGCAGGCGCCACCGGGCGCATCTCCTCGACCTCGAGGCCGGCCATCGTCAGCCTTTCGGCCAGTTCGGCGGTGCCGATCGGCGGGTTGCAGAATTCGCGCAACCAGGATTCCGGGAATTGCATGGTTCGGGTCTTCTTCGATCTGTGATCGATCCGTGCTCGATCGGGGTCCGCGCCCGCCGCTCAGCGGAACTGCGCGAGGAAGCGCAGGTCGCCTTCGTAGAACAGGCGCATGTCGCTCACGCCGTAGCGCAGCATCGTCAGTCGATCCGCGCCCATGCCGAAGGCGAAGCCGATATGGCGCTCAGGGTCGAGGCCGAAGTTGCGCACCACGTTCGGATGCACCTGGCCCGAGCCAGCCACCTCCAGCCACCGCCCCTGCAGCGGCCCGGTGGGGAAGGCGATGTCGACTTCGGCCGAGGGTTCGGTGAACGGGAAGAACGACGGCCTGAAACGAATCGTCAGCTTGTCGGTCTCGAAGTAGTGACGGAAGAAGTCGGCGAAGACCGCCTTCAGGTCCTTGAAGCTGACGTTCTCGCCGATCCACAGACCCTCGCACTGGTGGAACATCGGCGAGTGCGTCGCGTCGCTGTCGACGCGGTAGGTTCGTCCCGGCGCGATGACACGGATCTCGGGCATCGGCACGACGCCGGCGTAGCGCTTGACGTGCTGCACCGCGTAACGCACCTGCATCGGGCTGGTGTGGGTGCGCAGCAGGTAGCCGCTGCCTTCGGCAGTGCCGGTGGCACGCTCGCTGCCGGCATCGACGTAGAAGGTGTCGTGCATCGAACGTGCGGGGTGGTCCTGCGGCGTGTTCAGCGCGGTGAAGTTGTGCCAGTCGTCCTCGACCTCGGGACCATCGGCGACGTCGAATCCCATCGACCCGAAGATGGCCTCGATACGCTCGAGCGTGCGCGAGATCGGATGCACTCCACCGCTGCCTCGCAGCCGCCCGGGCAAGGTGACATCGAGCGCCTCGGCGTCGAGTTGCGCTTCGAGCTCGGCCTCGGCCAGCGTGTCGCGACGCGCCTGCAGCGCCGCCTCGATGTGCTGCTTGGTCCGGTTGATGGCGGCGCCGCGTGTCCTCTTCTCGTCGGCCGACAGTGCGGCCAGGGACTTGAGCAATTCGGTCACGCGCCCGGCCTTGCCGAGGAAGCGTGCCTTGGCATTCTCGAGTTCGGCCGGTGTCGAAGCGGCGGCAAACGCGTCGTGTGCAGCGGCAACCAGGGGATCCAGATCGTTCATCGTCAATGGCAGGAAACAAAAAAGGCCGTCAGGGGGTGACGGCCTTCGAGAACTCGGCGGCCCACGCCGACCCGAGGGCCGGCGCGGGGCGGAATCAAGCGAGCTGGGCCTTCACCTTGTCGACGATGCTGCCGAAGGCCGCCGGATCGTTGACAGCCAGTTCGGCCAGCATCTTGCGGTCGACCTCGATCGACGCCTTCTTCAGACCGGCCATGAACCTGCTGTAGGTGATGCCCAGACCACGTGCGGCGGCGTTGATGCGGGCAATCCACAATTGCCGGAAAACGCGCTTGCGCGTGCGGCGGTCACGGTAGGCGTACTGGCCCGCCTTCATCACCGCCTGCTTGGCGATGCGGAAGACGTTCTTGCGGCGGCCGCGATAGCCCTTGGCCAGGGCCAGGATCTTCTTGTGGCGTGCGCGCGCGACGACACCACGTTTGACGCGAGGCATGTGTTTCTCCTTCGTTGTCCGTCGCTGGATCAGAGGCTGGCGAACGGCAGCATCTGCGCCATCTGGCCCATGTTCGTCTCATGCACGCCGGTGGCGCCGCGCAGATGACGCTTGCGCGTGGTGGACTTCTTCGTGAGGATGTGGCGCTTGAACGCCTGACCGCGCTTGACGGTACCCCCGGGACGGACGCGGAACCGTTTGGCCGCGCTCTTCTTGGTCTTCATCTTGGGCATCTCTGCTCCTTCTTCGTCGACCCCAGCAGGCGGACGCGACGCTCGTCGCGACACTTGCCAAGCCTGCAGCGGCTTGTGCTCCGCCGGCCGCGGTGACCCGACCGCCGTGCGGAAGTTGCTGACTATCTGCAATCCGTGTCGCCCGATCACTTTCGCTTCGGTGCCAGCACCATGATCATCTGACGCCCTTCGAGCCGGGGCATGTTCTCGACCACCGCCACGTCGGCGAGTTCGTCGCGAATGCGTTCGAGCAGCCGCATGCCGATGTCCTGGTGCGTGATCTCGCGACCGCGGAAGCGCAATGTCACCTTGCCCTTGTCGCCGTCCTCCGCGATGAAGCGCCGCAGGTTGCGCATCTTGATGTTGTAGTCGCCCTCATCGGTACCGGGTCGGAACTTGACTTCCTTGATCTCGATGATCTTCTGCTTGGACTTGGCTTCCGCGGCCTTTTTCTGCTCGAGGTACTTGAACTTGCCGTAGTCCATCAGGCGGCAGACCGGCGGATCGGCGGTGGCAGCGATCTCGACCAGATCGACATCCGCCTCGCCCGACAAACGCAATGCCTCCTGAATACTGACGATGCCCAGCGGCTCGTTCTCGACGCCGTTCAGGCGCACGCTCGGTGCCAGGATTTCGCGATTGAGCCGATGCTTGCGCTCGACGTTGGGCAGCCGGCGGTCGAGATAAGTAGCGATGGTGCAAACCCCTCTTGCAGCCCCAGGGCAAGCGTCGGGCTGACAACAAAATGAATGCGCGCGCCTGGAGCCGACGTCAGATCCGGCGGGTGATGTCGTCGGCGAGCTTGCGAGCGAAGTCGTCGACAGCCATCACGCCGAGATCCCGATTGCCCCGAGCGCGCACGGCAATGGTCCCGCTTGCCTTCTCCTTGTCGCCAGCGACCAGGATATACGGGACTTTCTGCAATGAATGCTCGCGGATTTTATACGTGATCTTCTCGTTGCGCAAATCGGTTTCCACTCTAACTCCTTGTTTTTGCAGCGATTTCGCAACTTGCGCGACATACTCGGCCTGCCCGTCGGTGATGGGCGTGGCGACCACCTGCACCGGCGCCAGCCAGGCCGGCAACGCTCCGGAATGCTGCTCAATCAGGATGCCGATGAACCGCTCGAGGCTGCCGACGATCGCGCGGTGCAGCATCACCGGCGGGCGGTGCTGACCCGACTCGGCAACGTACTCGGCCCCGAGGCGCTCTGCCATCGAAAAGTCAACCTGCATCGTGCCGCACTGCCACTGGCGCCCGATCGCGTCCTTGAGCGTGTACTCGATCTTCGGGCCGTAGAACGCGCCGTCGCCGGGCGAGATCACGAAGTCGCAGCCCGAGCTCGAAAGGCTCTCGATCAGCGCACCCTCGGCCTTGTCCCAGCTTGCGTCGGAGCCGATGCGTTGCGCAGGACGCGTCGCCACCTTGTAGAGGATGTCGTTGAAGCCGAAGTCGCGGTAGACGCGTTGCAGCAGTGTCGTGTAGGCCACGCACTCGTCGAGGATCTGCTCCTCGGTGCAGAAGATGTGGCCGTCGTCCTGCGTGAACCCGCGCACGCGCATGATGCCGTGCAGGCCACCGGTGGGCTCGTTTCGATGACACTGGCCGAACTCGCCGTAGCGCAACGGCAGGTCGCGGTAGCTCTTGACACCCTGCTTGAATATCAGGATGTGTCCCGGGCAGTTCATCGGCTTCAACGCGTAGTCGCGCTTCTCGCTCTCGGTCGTGAACATGTTCTCGCGGTACTTGTCCCAGTGCCCCGTCTTCTCCCACAGCGACTTGTCGAGCAGTTGCGGCCCCTTGACCTCGAGGTAGCCGTTGTCGCGGTAGACCCGGCGCATGTACTGCTCGACCCCCTGCCATACGGTCCAGCCCTTGGGGTGCCAGAACACCATCCCCGGCGCGTGTTCGTCGAGGTGGAACAGGTCGAGTTCCCGGCCCAGGCGGCGGTGGTCGCGCTTCTCGGCTTCCGCGAGCATGCGCAGGTACTGCTGCAGCTCGTCCTTGCTCGCCCAGGCCGTGCCGTAGATACGCTGCAGTTGTTCGTTCTTCTGGTCACCACGCCAGTAGGCCCCGGAGACCTTCATCAACTTGAAGTGGCGCAGGCGGCCCGTACTGGGAACGTGCGGGCCACGGCACAGGTCCTCGAACCCGCCCTCGCGGTAGAGCGAGACCTCCTGGTCGGCCGGAATGCCGGCGATGATCTCGGCCTTGTAGAACTCGCCCAGCGACTTGAAGTACGCCACCGCCTCGTCGCGTGGCAGCACACGGCGCACGACCGGCTCGTCAAGCTTGACCAGTTCGGACATGCGCGCCTCGATGGCCACGAGATCCTCGGGCGTGAACGGGCGTGGGTAGGCGAAGTCGTAGTAGAAGCCGTTCTCGATCACCGGGCCGATCGTCACCTGAGCCTCGGGGAACAACTGCTTGACAGCGTAGGCCAACAAGTGCGCAGTCGAGTGGCGGATCAGGTCCAGCCCGGCGCCATCCTTGTCGGTGATGATCGCCAGCGTCGTATCGGCTTCGATGCGGTGCTGGATGTCGACGAGCCGGGCGCCGTCGCCGACGTCCAGCCGTCCGGCCAGCGCTGCCTTGGCCAGGCCGGGCCCGATCGAGGAGGCGACTTCGCCGACGGTCGGCGCCTGCGCGAACTCGCGCTTCGAACCGTCGGGCAGGGTGATCGTGATCATGGAACGCTCCAGGGCAGGCAAAAAAAAGCACGGTCAGGACCGCGCTTTGTGGGTTCGACGTCGGGCACGAATCGAACGGGCGTGACAGCGCGGCGGGCTAGGCCTCGGTAACCAGGAACGGCGTTCGCGGTGTCATAACCAGGATGCCTTTCTCGCTCTTGTCGGGTGAAATGTCGGCTGAAGCATCGGCCCAATTGTAGAGGCTCGGCGGCGTCGCCCCGGACGGGTGCGTGATTCGGCGCATGCGCCAGCGGACCACGGCCGGTCCATGCGGCGGCCGCTCGATCAGCCGCCATGCAACTCGGGCGCCGAGACTGCTCGATGCGCTGCATCTCAAGGTCGTGCGCCGCCAAGCGCACGTTCACGTCCAGGCCGACGAGATCGCCCCCCCGCGCCGGACGCGAATCTGCCTTGCCGAGGTGCCGCCCTGGTGTCTGCGCAGGTGCATTACAGGCGGCGATGTCAGCCGGTTCGATGGCTTCTGTGCCCGACGCATGACGATGCACCCGGCGGCGCGGTCGCGGTTCCTTGGTACGCTTGCTGGCCAACGGGAGGGCAAGGCCATGCTGATATCGCTGTTTCGACGCTGGTTCGGCAACAAGCCCGGTGCGCCGGCGAGCACGCCACCCGAGCCAGTGCGCTCGGCGGCAGCGGCCGCACCGCGCACCATGGAGTCGGCCTCCGATCCGGTCGTCGGCGCGCGCCGGCCGCTGGTCGACGCCAAGGGCGAAATCGCAGGATACGAATTCCACATCAGCCAGGCCCAGCAGCAACGCCTGCGCGAGCGCGCCGACACGACAGCCACGCGCGCGCAGTTCAACGCCCTGCTCGGCTCGATGAGGCGCTGCGCCGCGAGCGGATCGATCGCCTACGCCGAACTGCCCGCGTACTGGTTGGCCCTGGCGCCGGCCGAAGCCGCGAAAGGTCTGCAACTTGCGCTGCACACGTTGAACCATGCCGGCGACGACGATGTCATCGGATCCTGGTTGACGGCCTGGCGGGGTGCGGGCGCGCGCATCGGCTGGCGCGACACCGAGTCGAGCGTTGCCGGCATCGAGCCCGATTTCCGTGTCTGCTCGGACGCCAGCACCAGTCGCGCCGGCACGTGGGTCGCCCCCGACCTGCCGAACGTCGACGCGCTCGAGGCCGCGCTGCAGGCAGGGGCGCGCTGGGCAGCCAGTGCGGTGAAGATCGGCACCGAGCCACGCGCCGCGCGAATACCGCCCCCGCAGGCGCAGCATCTGATGCAGTTGCTCAACCGCCTGGTTCGCGACGACGACACCGCCGCGGTGGTCGACGAGATCAAGCAGGACGCCGCGTTGAGCGTGCGCCTGCTGCAGTACCTGAACAGTCCCGGGGTCTCGAGGGGGCAGACGCTCGAGTCGATCGAGCAAGCCGTGGCACTGCTCGGCCGCGACGCGCTCTACCACTGGGTCTCGGGCATGCTCGTGCGGCTGGCGCCACCACGCCAGGCCGCAGCGGGCCTGCAGGCACTGGCGCTGTCACGTGCGCGGCAGCTCGAAATGCTCGGCCGCGCGGCTGGTGAAGCCGTGCCTGGCAGCCTGTACCTGATGGGGCTGGCCTCGGTGCTGCCGCTGCTGCTGCACACCACCCTGGCCGATGCGTTGTCCTCGCTGCAACTGCCGATCAATGCCGAGAGAGCGCTACTCAGCCGCGATGGCCCGTGGGCCAACTACCTCAACCTGGTCGAGGCCCTCGAGGACTCCGACATGGTCGTGGCCACAGTGTTGGCCAGGCCGCTCGGCGGCATCGATGCCGTGATGGCGATTGCCGCGAAATCCTGGATGCCAGACTGAGCGCACAGGAACTCGAAGAAGGAAAGCAAAGGCTCTGTTCGCGTTAGCTGATGATGCCCTCATGCGCTGACGGCCAGGGTCAGGAGCCACGAGGGTTGCTGGGCGGTCGGACCGTGCCGGTCGAGCGCTCGGAACCATCCGAGGAAGTTGACCTTTGATCACCCTGCGGTTGATGCGCGTTCGCAGACCCAGCGTCGGGTGCATTGCGTGCGCGCCTGCGTCAAGACGGCGCCGCACGCGCGCATCGGTGTTGCTCAACGGATCGAGGTAAACGCCGCCGAAGAGGTAGACACGGATCTGGTCGACCGACCGACGCATGTCGGGGGTCAGGGACATGGCGTCCTAGAGTTCGGCACGCGCGACGCCCGTGTCGGCCATGGCCTTCTGCAGGGCTTCGTCCAACGTGGCCAGGGGCAAGGCGCGTCGCAGCGCGAGTTCCAGATAGACGGCGTCGTAGGCACTGAGGCCATGGCGGGCGGCCAGCGCATCCAGCGTGGTCATCGCCACCGGCTCGCGGTCGACGCGCAGGCGAAGCACCTGTGCATGCGCCACCAACTCCTGCCGCTTGGCCGCCGTGATGCGCCGGCGCCGCTGGGCGCTGACCATCAGGTTGCCCACCTCCAGCAGCCACAGCGCCGGCACCCAGACCTCGCCTTCGGCCGTGGCCTGCAAGGCGGCCTCGGTGTAGGTCGTGGCTTCGTCGGGCAGAAACCAGGCGGCGCTGACGGATGCGTCCACGACGAGGGCGACGCTCAACGCCGGCCCTCCGCGATGAGGTCACGCGCCTTCAGTCTGCCGAGGCTGACGCCCTGGCGTGCAGCCAGCAGGCCGGCCACGGCGTCGCGCGCGACGGTGGCGCTGTCTTGCCCCGTGGGCAGGGCCAGTTGCGCAACCACCTTGCCACGGCGCGTGATGGCGATGACTTCGCCGCGCTGCACGCGCACGATCAACTCGGAAAGACGGCTCTTGGCTTCGTACAGGGCGACTTCGGTCATGCAGGGCTCCTGGGTTGGCCCGAACGTGTATTCTATCTGGCTAGCTAGCCAGATTCAAGCCGGGAGCCCTCCGGGGCCGGACTCTGGACGCAGTGTCTTGGGTCATCACCGAGCAGACGATTGATGTTGTCGTTGAGCCCCATCGTCGGCTACCTGGCGACCTGCGCCACCACGCGTATCGGCGCGGACAGCCGGGCCAGCTTCGCGTGGAGGTTGAAGAAGCCTGCGTCGTGCATGTCAACGGTCCGGGCTCCCAGCGGGCCCGGCCCACAACCGCGAGAACTGGAAGGACAGCTCCCGGTGGTGCCGGATCGACAGCAGGTGCACCAGGTGGCCCGGCATCGCCACCGTGTACACGGCGCCGAGGCCGTACGCAACGCGATCACGAAAGCAATGGTTTTCGCTGCCCGAACAGTTCCGCAAGTCACTGACGTGGGACCAAGGTACCGAGATGAGCCAACATGCCAAACTCTCAATCGACACGGGCGTGGAGGTGTACTTCTGCAATCCTCAGAGTCCGTGGCAGCGGGGGACAAACGAGAACACAAATGGCCTTCTGCGGCAATACTTCCCGAAGGGAACAGACCTCAGTGCACATAAGGCCAGAGAACTGAATGCAGTGGCTCTGGCGTTGAACACGAGACCGCGCAAGACACTCGGCTGGCGGACACCGGCAGAAGCATTCAATGAACTGCTACGCTCGACCGAGCAAAGCAGTGTTGCGACGACCAGTTGACTTCGGGCTGCGAGCCGCGGTCACTGTGGTGCGTCAGCGTGCCATGACGCCAGGGCTGGCGCGCGTACAACGCCTGCTCCAGCGCGTCGAGCACGAAGTCGGTCTGAATCGAGATGCTGACCCGCCAGCCGACGATGTAGCGTGCGAAGACGTCGATGACGAAGGCGACGTAGACGAAGCCCTGCCAGGTCGAGACGTAGGTGAAGTCGGCGACCCACAGTTCGTTGGGCCGCTGCGCCTGGAACTGCCGGTTCACCCGATCCAGCGGGCACGGCGCCTTGGCGTCGGGCACGGTGGTGCGCACCGACTTGCCTCGGCGCACACCGCGCAGCCCGGCCAGCCGCATCAGCCGCTCGACGGTGCAGCGAGCCACGATCAGGCCCTCGCGCTGCAACTGGCGCCAGACCTTGTCGGCGCCGTAGACCTGCAGGTTCTGGTCGAACACGCGCTGCACCTCGGGCAGCAGG
>JBBIPS010000014.1:0-21133 GCA_037442725.1 Burkholderiales bacterium
TCAAGGTGTTGCCCAATATGGGCAGCAGCGGCGCGATCAAGGCAGTGCTGGCCGGGGCGATCGAGATCGGCGTGACCTCGCGCCCGCTCACGGCGATCGAAGTACAGGCCGGAGCCCGTCCACTCGAGTTCGGCCGCACGCCGTTCGTATTCACGGTGGCCAGGACGAACGGCACGGTCGGCGTCGATACCCAGGAACTGGTGGACATCTACGCCGGGCGCAAGGTGCACTGGTCCGACGGCAGCCGGCTGCGCCTGGTGTTGCGACCGATCGGCGACACCGACAATGAGCTGGTCGACAGCCTGTCGCCGGCGCTGCGCGAGGCCCACCGTGGCGCCCGGCAGCGCCAGGGGATGTCGATCGCCACGACGGACCAGGAAGCCGCGCAACAGGTCGAGCGCGTGCCAGGCGCGCTGGGCACGTCCACGCTGGCGCTGATCCTCGCCGAGCAGCGTCAGGTCAGGGCGCTGAGCCTGAACGGCGTGGCGCCGACGGCCGAATCGATCGCCGATGGCCGCTACCCGCTGCAGAAGACGCTCCTGTTCGTCACCGGACCGGGCGCGACGCCCGCCAGCCGCGAGTTCATCTCCTTCGTGCAGTCCGCGGCGGGGCGGGCGATCCTGGTGCAAACGGGGCACTGGGTCAGGTCGGCCGCGACTACCGAAGGGGGGCGGTGATGGGGCCCTCGGCGCTGCGCACGCCGCGCCTGTTCGGCAGCCTGGTCGCTGTCGTGGTGAGTCTGGTGGCGCTGGTGCCTCCGCTGGGTTACTTCAGCCTCGGCTACAGCGCCATCGCATCGGCCTTGCAGACCGAGACCGAGGTCAAGGCCGAGATCATCGGTCAGGCCATCAACGCGTCACCCGAGATGTGGCGCTTCGAGGAGCATCGCCTGCGCGACATGCTGGTCCGCTTTCCGATCGAACTCGACGACGAGCAGGCGCGGGTGCTCGGCAGCGACGGCGAGGTGATCGCCGCATCGCCGAACGCGGTTGAGTCGCTGGCGATGACCCGCTCCACGGCGCTGTTCGATGCCGGCGTCGAGGTGGGCCGTGTCGAGGTGCGGCGCTCGCTGCGTGGCCTGCTGATCGGGTCCGGCTGGGCCGCCGCGGTCGGCGCCGCCTTGTCCAGCGCGCTGGTCGCGCTGCTGCGCATCCTGCGCGCGCGCGGGCGGCGCGTGGCCGAGGCGATGTTCGACGAACAGGAACGCGCCCGTGTCACGCTGCACTGCATCGCCGACGCCGTCATCACAACCGATGCCGACGAACTCATCGAGTACCTCAACCCCGTCGCCGAGAGTCTCACGCAGTGGACGCTCGCCGAGGCGCGCGGACGACCCGTGCACCAGGTCTGCCGGCTCATCGACGAGAGCACGATGGACGAGGCGCCTGTGCCGACGCGACAGGCGCTGCGCGACGACCGGGTGTGCCGTTTCAGCGGCAAGGACATCGCCCTCGTGCGGCGTGACGGATCGACCGTGGCGATCGAGGACTCGGCCGCTCCGATCCACGATCGGCATGGCAGGATCATCGGTGGCGCGATGGTGTTCCATGACGTCAGCGCGACGCGACGGATGGCACAGCGCATCGGCTGGGCGGCGACCCACGATTCACTGACGGGGCTGGTGAATCGCCGCGAGTTCGAGACGCGCGTCGAGGCTGCGCTGCTGAGTGCGCGCAACTCGGCGCGCCATCATGTGCTGTGCTACCTCGACCTGGATCAGTTCAAGGTCGTCAACGACACCTGCGGGCACGCCGCCGGCGATGGCCTGCTCAAGCAGTTGGCGACCCTGCTGCAGACGCGCCTGCGTGAAGCGGACACGCTGGCCCGCCTGGGTGGCGACGAGTTCGGTGTGCTGCTCGAGGGCTGCCCGCTCGATCGCGCCCAGGTCATCGCCACCGACCTGCTGGCCGCCATTCGCGACTGCCATTACGCGTTCGGTGGCCGGACCTTCGGTGTCAGCGCCAGCATTGGACTGGTGGCGATCAACGCCCATACCGCCGATCGCGCCGAGGTCTTCAGTGCCGCCGACACCGCGTGCTACTCGGCCAAGGAACAAGGTCGCAACCGGGTCTGCACGTTCCTCGACAGCGATGCGGACATGGCCCGGCGGCGTCACGAAATGGGCTGGGCGGCGCGGCTGAACAACGCCATGGAGGACGATCGCCTGACCCTGTACTACCAACCCTACCTGCCGTTGGCGCCGGGCGGCTCGCCCGGGGTGCATATCGAAGTGCTGCTGCGGCTCATCGACGAAGACGGCACGCTGGTGCAGCCGGGCAGCTTCCTGCCGGCGGCCGAGCGCTACAACATCATGCCGGCGATCGACCGCTGGGTCATCCGCACGGTGTTCTCGCGCTATGACGACCTGGCCCGGCAACTCGGGGCGCCGCTCACCTGCGCCATCAACCTGTCCGGCACGTCGCTCAACGCCGAAGGACTGCTCGAGTTCATCCGTGAACAGTCGGCATTGCACAAGCTGCCCGCGGGCGCCGTCTGCTTCGAGATCACCGAGACCGCCGCCATCAACGACCTTCGCCACGCGGCGCAGTTCATGGCCGACGTCAAGGGGCTCGGCTTCCAGTTTGCGCTGGACGACTTCGGCATCGGCACCAGTTCATTCGGTTACTTGAAGATGCTGCCGGTCGACTACCTCAAGATCGACGGCAGTTTCGTGCGCAACATGGTCAACGATCCGATCGACCGGGCGATGGCCGAGACCATCAACCGGATCGGGCACATCATGGGACTGAAGACCGTCGGTGAGTTCGCCGCGTCGGACGCGGCGATCGACGAGTTGAGGGTCCTGGGTGTGGACTTCGCGCAAGGTTATGCGGTGCAGCGGCCGCAACCGCTGCCGGCGCCGCTGCAGGTGCAGCGCGAGACCGCGGCGTGTCTGCGCGCGGCAAGCCGGATCGATACACCCCAAGCCTGACCCGGCGGCACGCCCGTCGCATCCGGCCCGAAAGCAAAGAGCCCGCCGGGTGGCGGGCTCAGGGTGACTGACTCGGCCGGCAGGCGGGCTACTTCAGCTTGGTTTCCTTGTACAGCACGTGTTTGCGCGCCTTCGGGTCGAACTTCATGAATTCGATCTTGCCCGGCGTTGTCTTCTTGTTCTTGCTCGTGGTGTAGAAGTGGCCGGTGCCGGCACTCGACTCCAGTTTGATCTTTTCGCGTCCGCCTTTGGTGGCCATGGTCTGCTCCTGGTGTGCGCTGCTCAGAGTTCGTTGCGGGCACGCAGGTCGGCGACGACCTTGTCGATGCCGACCTTGTCGATCAGTCGCAGCGCGGCGTTGCTGATACGCAGTCGCACCCAGCGGTTCTCGCTCTCGACCCAGAACCGGCGGTACTGCAGGTTCGGCAACCAGCGACGCTTGGTGTGGTTGTTGGCGTGGGAGACGTTGTTTCCCACCATCGGGTGCTTGCCCGTGACTTGACAGACGCGTGCCATGACGCTTCTCCAGACTTCTTGGCTGTTTTCAGGTTCGGCAACCGGGACGGCTCGTCGAGTGCCCGTCGGCTGCCTGTTGCGGGTCAGTGCGGTCGGGCGCGGTGCGCGTCGCCTGCACTGGGGTGCCGCTTCCGGCAAAGGTTGAGATTATAAGCAGATATCGCGGGTCGCCCCGACCCCTCGCGGGCCGCAGCGACGGGTCGTTCAACTCTGCTGTTCGAGAAAGCGCTGCGCGTCCAGCGCCGCCATGCAGCCGGTGCCGGCCGAGGTGATGGCCTGCCGATAGACATGGTCCTGCACGTCGCCGGCGGCGAACACGCCGGCCACGCTCGTCATCGTCGCCATGCCGGCCAGGCCGGTGCGGGTGACGATGTAGCCTTCCTTCATCTCGAGCTGGTCCTTGAAGATGTCGGTGTTGGGCTGGTGGCCGATGGCGATGAAGCAGCCTTTGACGGCGAGGTCGTTGGTGCTGCCGCTGCGCACGTCCTTGAGGCGCACGCCGGTCACGCCGGTGGCATCGCCCAGCACTTCGACGAGGGTCTGGAACAGGTGCAACTCGATCTTGCCGGCGGCAACCTTCTCGTGCACCTTGTCGACCAGGATCGGCTCGGAGCGGAACTTGTCGCGCCTGTGTACCAGGTGCACCTTGGCGGCGATGTTCGACAGGTACAGCGCCTCCTCGACCGCGGTGTTGCCGCCGCCGACCACTGCGACGGTGTCGCCACGGTAGAAGAAGCCGTCGCAGGTGGCGCAGCCGCTGACGCCGCGACCCATGAAGGCTTGTTCGGAAGGCAGGCCGAGGTACTTGGCGCTGGCCCCGGTGGCGATGATCAGCGCATCACAGGTGTAGGCGCCGCTGTCGCCTTCGAGGCGGAACGGCCGTGCGGACAGGTCCACCTTGTTGACCTGGTCGAACACGATCCGGGTCTTGAAGCGCTCGGCGTGCTGCAGGAATCGCTGCATCAGATCGGGCCCCTGCACGCCCATGACGTCGGCGGGCCAGTTGTCGACCTCGGTGGTGGTCATCAACTGGCCACCCTGCGCCAGCCCGGTGATGAGCACCGGGTTGAGGTTGGCGCGCGCGGCATAGACGGCGGCGGTGTAGCCGGCGGGGCCGGAGCCGAGGATCAGGACCTGGGCATGCAGTGCAGGGAGGGTCATCGACGATCGGTTGTGTGTGGCTGGGCGGGAGCGCAACGTGGCGCCGACCCGACGGCCAATTCTCACATGGGGTTAGCCACTGTGACTGCCGCTGTGTCAATCGGCACAATGGGCAAACTGACGAGAAGTGCGGCATCTTGCCGTTGGGCGCCGGGTCATCGCGGCCGGCGCACCACACACAAGCCAAAGATCGGAAGGGATCCCACCATGTCGATGCTGACGAATCTCGACCTGATTCGCCGTGTTCCGTTGTTCTCGATGCTTACCGACGAGCAGGCAAGGGCGATCGCCGATGCGGTGATCAAGCGGCGTTTCAGGCGTGGCGAGCTGGTGGTCGAACAGGGGCGGCGAAGCAACGCGCTGTTCATTCTGCTCAACGGCCGCGCGCGGGTGCTGACCTCCGACGAGCGCGGCCGCGAGGTGATCCTGGCGGTGCTCGAGTCGGGCGACTACGTCGGCGAGATGAGCCTGATCGACAAGGAGGCGCATTCGGCCACGGTGCGCTGCGAGGTCCAGACCGACATGCTGATCCTCGGCCAGGCTGACTTCGCGCGCTGCCTGCCCGAGAACTCGACGCTGTCCTACGCCATCCTGCGCGGCCTGGTACGGCGCCTGCGCCACGCCGACCGGCAGATCGAGTCGCTCGCGCTGCTCGATGTCTACGGCCGTGTCGCGCGAACACTGCTCGAGATGGCCGACGAGGTCGACGGCGTCAAGCTGATCCGCAACAAGGTGTCGCGCCAGGACATGGCCAAGGTGGTCGGCGCTTCGCGCGAGATGGTCAGTCGCGTGATGAAGGATCTCGAGGAGCGCGGCGTCATCCAGACCCAGGCCAACGGTTCGGTCATCCTCAAGGAGCGTGCGCCGGCGCAGTGACCGACGGGGCGGCGCCAGCCTGGCGCAGGCGCGGGGCACAATCCGCGGCATGACCTTTCCGCTCGGATCGCTGCGTGCCGATGGCGCCGCGGGCCTGGCCCCGCTGCCTGGGAAGGCGGCCGGGCAAGCGCCGCGCTGGCGCCGGCAACTGGTGCTGATCGCCAGTGCCGTCGCATGGCTGCTGGCACTGCTGGCGTTGCTGACTCATTCGCCGGCAGATCCGGGTTTCTCGACGTCGGGTACCGGCGCTGCGCTGGGCAACAAGGCCGGGCCCGTGGGGGCCTGGCTGTCCGATCTGGCTCTCTTCGTCTTCGGCTACTCGGTGAGCTGGCTGATGCTGGTCGCCTTGCGTGCCTGGCTCACGGCGCTGGCGCGCTCGCTGCGTGCCAGCCCGGCGCCTGCGCTGCCGACCGCGCGGCGCGCGCGCTGGACGTTCTGGGTCGGGCTGGCGCTGCTGGTGACGGCCAGTTGCGCACTCGAGTGGACACGCATGTATCGCTTCGATGCCGCGCTGCCAGGGGGCCAGGCCGGGGGCGTGCTGGGCGCCAGCGTCGGCGCGCTGTCGATGCGTTGGCTGGGCTTTGCCGGCTCGGGCGTGCTGTGGATCGCCGCGCTGGTCGTCGGGTCGTCGCTGGCGCTGCGATTCTCCTGGGTGCGCGCCGCCGATCGACTCGGCCTGTGGCTCGACCTGCTGTGGACCCGGCGCAGCCTGGCGCTCGAGCGGCAGGAAGATCTGCGTCTGGGCGAGCAGGCATCGCGCGAGCGCGAACGGGTGGTCGAGGTCGAACGGGCCGAGGTCGAGGACAAGGCACCGATCGTGATCGCTCCGGTGCTGGTCGAGCTACCGCGCTCGACCCGTGTGGCCAAGGAGCGCCAGCAGCCGCTCTTTGCCGAACTCACCGACACCAGGCTGCCGCAGGTCGACCTGCTCGATGCGGCGCCGTCGCGCGCCGATGCGGTGCCGCCGGAGTCGCTCGAGATGACCTCGCGCATGATCGAGAAGAAGCTGCGCGACTTCGGCGTCGAGGTGCGCGTGGTCACCGCCTCGCCGGGCCCGGTGATCACGCGCTACGAGATCGAGCCGGCCACCGGTGTCAAGGGCGCGCAGGTGGTCGCGCTGGCCAAGGACCTGGCACGCTCGCTGTCGCTTGTCAGCATCCGTGTCGTCGAGATCATCCCGGGCAGGACGACGATGGCGCTCGAGTTGCCCAACGCGCGGCGCCAGACGATCCGGTTGGCCGAGATCCTGGGCTCGCAGACCTACAACGACGCCGCCTCGCAACTGACGCTCGGGCTGGGCAAGGACATCATCGGCAACCCCGTGCTGGCCGACTTGTCGAAGATGCCGCATTGCCTGGTGGCCGGCACGACCGGCTCGGGCAAGTCGGTGGGCATCAACGCGATGATCCTGAGCCTGCTCTACAAGGCCGAGGCGCGCGACGTGCGGCTGATCCTGATCGATCCGAAGATGCTCGAGCTGAGCACCTACGAGGGCATCCCGCACCTGCTCTGCCCGGTCGTCACCGACATGAAGCAGGCGGCCAACGCGCTGAACTGGTGCGTCGGCGAGATGGAGCGGCGCTACAGGCTGATGAGCAAGCTGGGCGTGCGCAACCTGGCCGGGTACAACAAGAAGATCGCCGAGGCGGCCGCGCGCGGCGCGAAACTGCCCAACCCCTTCAGCCTGACGCCCGAAGCGCCCGAGCCGCTCGAGCGCCTGCCGTTCGTCGTCGTCGTGATCGACGAGTTGGCCGACCTGATGATGGTGGTCGGCAAGAAGATCGAGGAGCTGATCGCGCGCCTGGCGCAGAAGGCACGCGCCGCCGGCATCCACCTGGTGCTGGCCACGCAGCGGCCGAGCGTCGACGTGATCACCGGCCTGATCAAGGCCAACATCCCGACGCGATTGTCGTTCCAGGTCAGCAGCAAGATCGACAGCCGCACCATCCTCGACCAGATGGGCGCCGAGGCGCTGCTCGGCCAGGGCGACATGCTCTACCTGACGCCCGGCGGCGGTGTCCCGGTGCGGGTGCATGGCGCCTTCGTCAGCGACGACGAGGTGCACCGCGTCGTCGACTACCTCAAGACCCAGGGCGAACCGAACTACATCGAGGGCATCCTCGAAGGCGGTGTCGAGGGCGGCGACGCCGAGGGCGCGAATGGCGCGGCGGGCGCCGCCGCCGGCGAGAGCGATCCGATGTACGACCAGGCGGTGGCCATCGTGCTGCAGAACAAGCGCGCGTCGATCTCGCTCGTACAGCGGCATCTGCGCATCGGCTACAACCGCGCCGCTCGACTGCTCGAGCAGATGGAGAAGTCGGGCCTGGTCTCGGCCATGGCGACCAACGGCAACCGGGAACTGCTGGTGCCGCGGCGCGAAGAATGAAGTCCTGGCTCCGATCGGCGCTCGGCGGCGTGGCGCTGCTGTGCACGTGCCTGGCCGCACAGGCCGACGCCGTCGACACGCTGCGCGAGTTCGCGCGCCAGGTCAGGACCGCGCGCGCCAGCTTCACGCAGACTGTGAGTTCGCCCGACGGCGCGAAGAAGAAGACCTCGAGCGGGAACTTCGAGTTCTCCCGTCCCGACCGTTTCCGCTTCGTCTACACGCGGCCGTTCGAGCAGAGCATCGTCGCCGATGGCCGCAAGGTCTGGCTCTACGACGTCGACCTGAACCAAGTCTCCGTGCGGCCGCTGTCCAGCGCGCTCGGTGCCACGCCGGCGGCGCTGCTCGCCGGCGGCGAGCTCGAGCGCGACTTCGCACTCAGCGCACTGCCGAGCCGCGGCGGCCTGGACTGGGCGCAGGCGCTGCCGCGCGGCGGGCAGGGGCAGGTGCGGGAGTTGCGCGTCGGTTTTCGCGCCAAGGCCCTGGCGGCGCTCGAGATCGTCGATGCGTTCGGCCAGCGTTCGCTGCTCGAGTTCAGCCAGCTCACCACCAACCTCGCGCTGGCCGACGCGCTGTTTCACTTCGTCCCGCCGCCGGGCGTCGACGTGATCGAGCAGTAGCCGGCCCGGGCAAAGGCGCTGCCGCGACACGCCGACATGGCGAAGCTTTCCCGATGAAGGCACAGGAGTCCCTGTTTGCCGCCGACGCCGCGCCGGACACGGCGGCGTCGGCCGATGCACCTCGGGTCGAAGCGTCGTCGCCAGGGGCCCCGCTGGCCGAGCGCCTGCGCCCGCGCAGCCTCGACGAGGTGATCGGCCAGGCGCACCTGCTGGGCCCCGGCAAGCCGCTGCGCGTGGCCTTTCACGCGGGGCGTCTGCATTCGATGATCCTGTGGGGCCCGCCCGGCGTCGGCAAGACGACGCTGGCGCGGCTCGCGGCCGGTGCCGTGAACTCGCGCTTCATCGTGCTGTCGGCGGTGCTGGCGGGCGTCAAGGACATCCGCGATGCCGTCGAGCAGGCGCGCGCGGCACGCTCGGCCGGGCAGGGCACGGTGGTCTTCGTCGACGAGGTGCACCGTTTCAACAAGGCGCAGCAGGACGCCTTCCTGCCGCACGTCGAGTTGGGTCTGTTCACCTTCATCGGTGCGACCACCGAGAACCCTTCGTTCGAGGTCAACTCTGCGCTGTTGTCGCGCGCCACCGTGCACGTCCTCAAGCCGCTGGCCGATGCCGAGCTGGCGCTGCTGATCGAGCGCGCGCGTGCCGCGCTCGCCGCGCCGGCGCTGAGCGACGCCGCACGCGACCGGCTCATCGGCTACGCCGACGGCGACGCGCGCCGGCTGCTCAACGCGGTCGAATCGCTGTTCGAGCTCGTGCAGGACCGTCGGCGGGGCGGCGCGCATGGCAATGCCGACGATTCCGCGTCGCCCGAGGTGATCGACGAGGCGCTGCTCGAGCAGGCTCTGGGCGTCATGCTGCGCCGCTACGACAAGGGCGGCGATCAGTTCTATGACACGATCTCGGCGCTGCACAAGGCGGTGCGCGGTTCGGACCCGGACGCCGCGTTGTACTGGCTGGCGCGCCTGCTCGACGGTGGCGTCGACCCGCGCTACGTCGTGCGGCGTGTGCTGCGCATGGCCAGCGAGGACATCGGCCTGGCCGACCCGCGTGGCCTGCAACTGGCGCTGCACGCTGCCGAGGTCTACCAACGCCTGGGCTCGCCCGAGGGCGAACTGGCGCTGGCGCAGGCCGTGGTCTATCTGGCCGTGGCGCCCAAGTCGAATGCGGTCTACCTGGCGTGGCAGGCGGTGCGCGCGTTCGTGCGCGAGGACGGCACGCGGCCGGTGCCGCTGCACCTGCGCAATGCGCCGACCCGGCTGATGCAGCAGCTCGATCACGGTGCCGGCTACCGCTACCCGCACGACGAGCCGGGCGGCTTCGCCGCCGGTGCGAGCTACCTGCCCGAGGGCCTGCCGCCGCAGCGCTTCTACGCACCGGTGGCGCGCGGGCTCGAGCTGCGCATCGGCGAGCGACTGGCCGAATTGCGTCGTCTCGACGACGCGGCGAGCAAGCCTCGGTAGCGCGCGCATCTTTCGGTGGATTGTTCGGCCGCCGGACGGGTATCTCCCAGCGTTTGCGCGGCGGAGCGACCCCTACAATCCGCGCCAGATTGGAACCGTGCCCTCGCTTGGCGGCATTGCACGGCGGCAGGTTGACTGACAGGAGACGGACCCCGCCGCCGGTGCCCGCTGCGAGACCCAGCGGCAGCGCTGACGCTGGCGGTCATGACCGGAGACCCCGATGGACACTTTCTTGCAGCAGATCATCAACGGTCTGGTGCTGGGCAGCATGTATGCGCTCGTGGCACTGGGCTACACGATGGTCTACGGGATCATCAACCTGATCAACTTCGCGCACGGCGAGGTGATGATGGTGGGCGCGCTGACGAGCTGGACGGTGGTCACCGCGCTCGCCGGCGCGGGGCTGCCCGGCTGGCTGCTGCTGTTGATCTCGCTCGCGGCGGCGATCGTCGTCTGCGCCGCACTCAACTTCTCGATCGAGAAGATCGCCTACCGCCCGCTGCGCAACGCACCGCGGCTGGCGCCGCTGATCACCGCGATGGGGATGAGCCTGCTGCTGCAGACGCTGGCGATGATCATCTGGAAGCCGAATTACAAGTCCTACCCGATCCTGCTGCCGAGCGCGCCGTTCAACATCGGCGGCGCGGTGATCAACACGACGCAGATCCTGATCCTGGTCTTCACCGCGGTGACGCTGTTCGGGTTGACCTACCTGGTCAACCACACCAGGCTGGGCCGCGCGATGCGCGCCACGGCCGAGAACCCGCGCGTGGCCGCGCTGATGGGGGTGCGGCCCGACACGGTGATCTCGGCCACCTTCATCATCGGCGCCGCACTGGCGGCGCTGGCCGGGGTGATGTACGCGGCCAACTACGGCTCGGTGCAGCACACGATGGGGTTCATGCCCGGGCTGAAGGCTTTCACCGCGGCGGTCTTCGGCGGCATCGGCAACCTCGCCGGCGCGATGGTCGGCGGCCTGCTGCTCGGGCTGATCGAGTCGCTCGGCGCCGGCTACATCGGCGCCCTGACGGGCGGTGTCCTGGGCAGCCACTACCAGGACATCTTCGCCTTCATCGTCTTGATCCTGGTGCTCACGCTGCGGCCCGCGGGCCTGCTCGGCGAGCGCGTGGCCGATCGAGCCTGAGCGGAGCCTGTACATCATGAAGAACAAGCTCGTCACCTTCGTGCTCGTGGCCATGGTGCTGCTGGTGCTGCCGCTGGCCGCGCAGCAGGCCGGCAACGCCTGGGTGCGCATCATCGACACCGCGCTGCTGTACGTGCTGCTGGCGCTCGGCCTGAACATCGTCGTCGGCTACGCCGGCCTGCTTGACCTGGGCTACGTCGCCTTCTACGCGGTCGGTGCCTACATGTACGCACTGCTGGCGTCGCCGCAGTTGACCGACACGTTCGCGGCGATCAAGTCGGCGTTCCCGCTCGGCCTGCACTCGCCGGTCTGGCTCGTGATCCCGCTCGGCGCCGCCTTTGCCGGCATCGCCGGCGTCTTGCTGGGTGCGCCCACGCTGAAGCTGCGCGGCGACTACCTGGCGATCGTCACGCTCGGCTTCGGCGAGATCACCCGCGTGTTCCTGAACAACCTGGACGCGCCGGTCAACATCACCAATGGCCCGCGCGGCATCGCCCAGATCGACACCATTTCCGTCTTCGGCCTGAGCCTGGGCAAGGAGGTCGAGGCGTTCGGCATCAAGGTCGCATCGGTGAGCCTGTACTACTACATGTTCCTGGCGCTGGTCCTGGTCAGCATCGTCATCAACTACCGGCTCGAGCGCTCGCGCATCGGGCGCGCCTGGATGGCGATCCGCGAGGACGAGATCGCCGCCAAGGCGATGGGCATCAACACCCGCAACATGAAGCTGCTGGCGTTCGGCATGGGCGCCACCTTCGGCGGCGTCTCGGGCGTGATGTTCGCCAGCTTCCAGGGCTTTGTCTCGCCCGAATCGTTCTCGCTGCCGGAGTCCATCATGATCGTCGCGATGGTGGTGCTCGGCGGCATCGGTCACATCCCCGGCGTGATCCTCGGTGCGTTGCTGCTGGCGTCGCTGCCCGAGGTGCTGCGCTACGTTGCCGGCCCGCTGCAGTCGATGTCCGACGGTCGGCTCGACGCGGCGATCCTGCGCCAGCTGCTGATCGCGCTGGCGATGATCGGCATCATGCTGGCGCGCCCGCGCGGCCTGTGGCCCTCGCCCGAGCACGCCAAGGCCGCGCCGAGCCCGACCCCGCATTGAGGAGCGAGCGATGAGCGAAGTAGTGCTCCAGGTGAGCGGGGTGGCCAAGCGCTTCGGCGGCCTGCAGGCGCTGTCGGACGTCGGCATCACGATCCGCGCCGGCCAGGTCTACGGCCTGATCGGCCCGAACGGCGCCGGCAAGACCACGTTCTTCAACGTGCTGACCGGGCTGTACACGCCCGACGGCGGCAGCTTCGAGCTCGGCGGCGTGCCGTACAAGCCGAGCGCGGTGCATGAGGTGGCCAAGGCTGGCATCGCGCGCACCTTCCAGAACATCCGCCTGTTCGGCGAGATGACCGCGCTCGAGAACGTGATGGTCGGCCGTCACGTGCGAACCGGCTCGGGCCTGTTCGGCGCCGTCTTTCGCACCCCAGGGTTCAAGGCCGAGGAGGCGGCGATCGCCAGGCGCGCGCAGGAACAGATCGGAAGAGCCGGCATCGGACGCTACACCGACTACAAGGCGCGCACGCTCAGCTACGGCGACCAACGCCGGCTCGAGATCGCGCGCGCGATGGCCACCGACCCCAAGCTGATCGCGCTGGACGAGCCCGCCGCCGGCATGAACGCCACCGAGAAGGTGGTGCTGCGCGAGCTGATCGACCGCATCCGCAACGACGGCCGCACCATCCTGCTGATCGAGCACGACGTCAAGCTGGTGATGGGGCTGTGCGACCGCGTCACCGTGCTCGACTACGGCAAGCAGATCGCCGAGGGCACGCCGGCCGAGGTGCAACGCAACGAGAAGGTGATCGAGGCCTACCTCGGCGCCGGCCACAAGACCCATTGACGCGGGGCGCGATTCGATCATGGCAAACGACAACCTGTTGCTGAAGGTGACCGACCTGAAGGTGGCCTACGGTGGCATCCAGGCCGTCAAGGGCGTGAGCGTCGAGGTGCACCAGGGCGAGCTGGTCTGCCTGATCGGCGCCAACGGCGCCGGCAAGACCACGACGCTGAAGGCCGTCACCGGCACCCAGCCGATCGCCTCGGGCGGCATCGAGTTCATGGGCCACAGCATCCAGGGCCAGGGCGCCTGGGATCTGGTCAAGCAGGGTCTGGTGATGGTGCCCGAGGGGCGTGGCGTGTTCGCCCGCATGACGATCAGCGAGAACCTGCAGATGGGCGCCTACGTGCGCGACGATGCGGCCGGGATCGAGGCCGACGTCGACAAGGTGTTCTCGATCTTCCCGCGCCTGAAGGAGCGTGCCACCCAGCTCGCCGGCACGCTGTCCGGCGGCGAGCAGCAGATGCTGGCGATGGGGCGCGGGCTGATGGCGCGGCCCAAGGTGCTGCTGCTCGACGAGCCGTCGATGGGCCTGTCGCCGATCCTGGTCGACACGATTTTCGACGTGGTCGCCGACATCCACCGCCGCGGCACGACGATCCTGCTCGTCGAGCAGAACGCCAGCCGTGCACTGCAACTGGCCGACCGCGGCTACGTCATGGAGTCCGGCGAGCTGACGATGAGCGGTGACGCCAGGTCGCTGCTCGACGACCCCAAGGTGCGGGCCGCGTACCTGGGCGAATAGCGGGGCGCACCAGCGCCCGCCGGCGCAACGCCGGCCGCAGCCGCGGCGATCGACGCGCTGTCGGTCGACTCTGGCGCCGCTGTCCCGCACGACGACGCGGCGGATGAGGTGGCGGCGGTCTATGCGGGCGAGGATGGTCGACGCGCCGACCCCGGCCTGTCATGATGTCGACACGGCGGCGCTGGCCGTCCGCTACAGGAGATTGCCGAGATGACCGTATGTCCCATCGCCATCGTCGCCGGTTGCGCCAGGTGTCCGGCGCTCAAGGTCTGCCCGCTCAAAGGCACCTTGGGCGACTACAAGGCCGAGCCGCCGGCCGCCGAGCGCACGGCGACGCAGAAGAAGAAGGCGACGCAGTAACGCCCGATGGAAGCGTGCAACGTCGCGCGGTGAAATACGGGCCAGGGTCAAACGACCTCGTCCGCCGCGGCCGGGGACTCGAGACTCACGCGCCGGCGTGCTTGTCCGCTTCCGAAGTGAAAGCGTCGGCAAGGAACTCGTCGGGCGGCAGGCCGCAGCGGGCGACGAAGTCGCGCCGCGCCGCCTCGACCATCGCCGGGGTGCCGCAGGCGTAGACCTGGTGGGCCGACAGATCGGGCAGGTCGGCCAGCACCGCTTCGTGGACGAATCCGGTACGGCCGCTCCAGGCGTCCTGCGGCGTCGGCTCGGACAGCACGGGGACGTAACTCAAGCCGGGCATCGACGCGGCGGCCTGTTCGGCCCAGCCGTGCAGGTACAGGTCGGCCCTGCGGCGGCAGCCCCAGTACAGCCGCGCCGGCCGCGTGCTGGCGCTATCCTGCAACTGCTCGATGATCGCCTTGATCGGCGCGAAGCCGGTGCCCGAGGCGAGCAGCACGATCGGCTTGGCCGATTCCTCGCGCAGGAAGAAGCTGCCGAACGGACCTTCGACGCGCAGGATGTCGCGCTCCTTCAGCGCGCCGAAAACGTGGTCGGTGAACTTGCCGCCCGGCATGTGGCGCAGGTGCAGTTCGATCGCCGGCGGGTCGCCCAGGCGGCTCGGTGCGTTGGCCATCGAATAGCTGCGCCGCGCACCGTCGCGCAGGATGAATTCGACGTACTGCCCGGCGTGGTAGCGGAAATTCTGGTTTGCCGGCAGCTGCAGCCGCAGCAGCGCCACGTCGGGCGCCGGCCGCTCGATCGCGAGCACCCGGCTCGGCATCTTGAGCAGCGCGAACTCGCCGGCGCCGGGGACGCTGCGCGCCTCGATCACGCAGTCGGTGAGCGGCGTGGCGCAGCAGGGCAGGATGAATCCGGCCGCTTCCTCGGCCTGCGACAGCGCCTTGGCCTGGTGCGGCCCGAGCCGTACGCGACCCTCGATCAGGCGGCTCTTGCAGGTGCCGCAGGCGCCGTCGCGACAGCCGTAGGGCAGTCCCACGCCAAGCCGGATCGCTGCGGCCAGGACGGTCTCATCGTCGTCGACTTCGAACGCGAGCCCGGCGGGCTGCAGCGTGATACGCATGGTCATGGTCGTGGGCATCTAAACTGGGCCGCCATTGTGCCGTCCCGGCACGCTGCTGCACCGGATGCCTCGGGATGCCCGCGTTGCCTGCCGTCTTCGACAAACCGACCCTGCTGGTGGTGGGGTGCGGCGATGTCGGCCTGCGCGTGCTGCGGCTGCTGCGCGGGCGCTGGCGCCTGCTGGCGCTGACATCCTCGCCGCAGCGTCGCGCCGCGTTGCGCGCGGCCGGTGCACTGCCGTTGCCGGGCGATCTGGACCGGCCGGCCACGCTCGGCCGATTGGCCGCGCTGGCCGATGCGGTGCTGCATCTGGCCCCGCCGCCGCCGCAGGGCGCGGTGGATACGCGCACTGCCGCGCTGGTACACGCGCTCGCGCGCACGCGCCGGGTGCGGCGGCTGGTCTACGTCAGCACCAGCGGCGTCTACGGCGACGCAGGTGGGGCACGCTTCGATGAAACCCGGGTCGTCGCCCCGGCCACCGCGCGCGCGCGCCGGCGCGTCGACGCCGAGGCCCGCGTGCGTGCCTATGGACGAGCCTGCGGCGTGCTTGTCAGCGTGCTGCGCGTGCCCGGCATCTACGCCGCCGACCGCCCCGGCGGCCACCCGCGCGAGCGGCTCGAACGCGGCACGCCGGTGCTGCGCGCCGAGGACGACGTGCACACCAACCACATCCATGCCGACGACCTCGCGCGCGCCTGCGTCGCGGCGCTGTACCGCGGCCTGCCGCAACGCGTCGTCCATGTCTGCGACGACACCGAGCTGACGCTGGGTGACTACTTCGACCTCGCCGCCGACCTGTGCGGACTGCCGCGGCCGCCGCGCATCTCGCGCGAGGAGGCCGGGCGCGTGCTGTCGCCGATGCAGATGAGCTTCCTCGGCGAGTCGCGCCGGCTCGACAACCGGCGCCTGAAGCATGAACTGCGGCTGCGGCTGCGCTACCCGACGGTGGCGGATGGGCTGGTCGCAGCGGCGCCGGCGGACGCCGTCTGACGCGGCGTCGGGTCTCGGGTCGACGTGCAGCGCCAGCGCGCGGCCTCGTGCATCGGCGCAGACGCGGGCCGGTGGCCACCGTGGACGGGCCGGCGGACGGGCCAGTCGTCGACGAACAGGCGCCGCCGCGAACAGGCGACGACGACAACCATGGCTCACGCCCCGATCATCCAGCGGCGTCGATGCCGCGACATCGGCGGAGTCCTCGAGCCGATCGACCGATCCTCGTCCCTACAATCCCCGCAGGCCACTCGACACCTCATCGCAACCTGGTCCCCATCGCCGCAACCGGTAGCAATGAACCAGACGGTACATCGGCGGGGCGTGAAGCGCCCGCTACGGCGCAGCGCGGCGCCGATGCGGACCAACGACCCGGCGCGCACGATGGCCGACATCATCGAGGTGGCCACGCGTGAATTCGCCGAGAAGGGCCTTGCCGGCGCGCGCATCGACGTCATCGCCGATGCCATGCGCAGCAGCAAGCGCATGATCTACTACTACTTCGGCAGCAAGGAGGGCCTCTACATCGCCGTGCTCGAGGAAGCGTACCGGCGCATGCGGGCGATCGAGGTCGAGTTGCACCTCGACGACCTGCGGCCCGAGGACGCCCTGCGCAACCTGGTCGGACACACGGTGGACTATCAGATCGCACACCCCGAGTTCATTCGGCTGGTGAGCAACGAGAACATCCACCGCGGTGCATACCTGGCGCGCAGCAAGGTCATCGGCCGTCTCAACGTGCCGGCGATAGAAGGCCTGCGCCGCGTCTACGAGCGTGGCGTGCAGGCCGGCGTCTTCAGGCGCGGCATCGATCCGGTGGACCTGCACATGTCGATCAGCGCGTTGTCGGTGTTCAACGTCGCCAACAGGCACACCTTCTCGCTGATCTTCCAGCGCGACCTCGAGTCGAGCGCGGCGCTGATCGCGCGCCGGGACAGCATCATCGAGATGGTGGTGCGCTTCGTGCGAAAGTGAGGCCGCCATGCGGATGTCGGGCGATGCGGGTTTTCTCGCGTTCTTGCAACTAACCAGCTCGTACATCATTCGCGCCGCGCATCCATTGGCGCGTGAAAGGAGCCGCCGGCCATGCCGTCCGAACACGCCCTCGTGAACCGGTTGTGCATGCTGCTGGACTGGCTGATCGCCTTGGCGCTGGCGGTGATGGTCGTGATGGTGTTCGGCAACGTCGTGCTGCGCTACGCCTTCAACTCCGGCATCGCCGTCAGCGAGGAACTGTCGCGCTGGCTGTTCGTGTGGCTCACCTTCATAGGCGCGCTGGTCGCGCTGAAGGAGCATGGCCACCTGGGCACCGACATGCTGCTGTCGCACCTGTCGCCGGTAGCAAAGCGCGTCTGCCTGGCGGTCAGCCAGTTGCTCATGCTGGGCATAACGGCATTGATCTTCATCGGCAGCCTGGCCCAGGCGCGCATCAACTGGGACGTGCAGGCGCCCGTCACCGGTGCCTCGATGGCGGTGGTCTATGCGGCGGGCGCGGTGTTCGCGTTGCCGGCCGCGCTGCTGCTGCTGCGCGATCTGTGGTGCACCCTCGGCGGCCGCCTGCGCGATGCCGAGCCGGCGTCCGAAACCGTTGCGCAAGTGAGGCCCGGCGAGGACGGCGCGCAATGACCGTCGCGGTCTTCCTCGTTGCGCTGCTCGGTGCGATGGCGATCGGCATGCCGATCGCCTACGCGCTGCTGGTGTCGGGTACCGCGCTGATGTGGCACCTCGACAGCTTCGACGCGCAGATCCTGGCGCAGAACCTGGTCAACGGTGCCGACAGCTTCCCGCTGCTGGCGGTGCCGTTCTTCATGCTGGCCGGCGAGATCATGAATGTCGGCGGCTTGAGCCGGCGCATCGTCGATCTGGCGCTGGCCCTGGTCGGCCACCTGCGCGGCGGGCTCGGCTTCGTGACCATCCTGGCCGCGGTGCTGATGGCGGCGCTGTCGGGATCGGCCGTCGCCGATACCGCGGCGCTGGCAGCGCTGCTGCTGCCGATGATGACCCGGGCCGGCCACGACAGGGCGCGCGCCGGCGGGCTGATCGCCGCTGCCGGCATCATCGCGCCGGTGATCCCGCCGTCGATCGGATTCGTCATCTTCGGTGTCGCGGCCAACCTGTCGATCGGCAGGTTGTTCATGGCCGGCATCGTGCCGGGGCTGCTGCTGGGCCTGTCGATCGCGCTCACCTGGTACTGGCTGGCGAAGAAGGAGAACATTGCGCCGCCGGTCAAGGCCAGCGGTGCCGAACGCTGGGCCGCGCTGCGCGCGTCGACGTGGGCGCTGTTCCTGCCGGTGATCGTGCTGGTGGGCCTGAAGATGGGCGTCTTCACGCCGACCGAGGCTGCGGTGGTCGCGGCCGTGTACGCGCTCTTCGTCGCCACTGTGGTCTACCGCGAGATGGCGCCCGCACAGCTGGTGCCGGTGTTCGTCTCGGCTGCCAAGACCAGCGCGGTGATCATGTTCCTCGTCGCTGCAGCGATGGTGTCGGCCTGGCTGATCACGGTGGCGAACCTGCCGGCGCAGCTGATCGCGCTGCTGCAGCCGTTCATGGACAGCCCGAAGCTGCTGCTGGTCGTCATCATGCTGCTGGTGATCGCGGTGGGCACGGCGATGGACATGACGCCGACGATCCTGATCCTCACGCCGGTGCTGATGCCGGTGGTCAAGGCCGCCGGTATCGACCCGATCTACTTCGGCGTGCTGTTCATCATCAACAACGCCATCGGACTGATCACGCCGCCGGTGGGCACCGTGCTGAACGTCGTGGCCGGCGTCGGGCGCATGAAGATGGACGACGTCACGCGCAGCGTGCTGCCGTTCATGGCCGCGCAGTTCGCGGTGCTGTTCCTGCTCGTGCTGTTCCCGCAGGTCGTGTTGTGGCCCCTGAAGCTGTTCTACTGACCCTCTCGAGGAGACATCGATGAAGCGACTGATGATCAAGACCGTGCTGGCCGCCGTCGCGCTGGCCGCATTCGGCGCCGCGTCGGCGCAGGACGTGAAGGAGCGCCAGTTCAAGTTCGGACTGCAGAACCCGAAGGGGCATCCGCTGGTCAGCGGCGCGGAGAAGTTCGCCGAGATCGTTGCCGCCAGGTCCGGCGGCAAGCTCAAGGTCAACCTGTTCCCGGGCGGCGTGCTCGGGGGCGATGCGCCGACGGTGTCGGCACTGCAGGGCGGCACGGTGGAGATGACGGCGCTGAACTCCGGCATCCTGGCCTCGCAGGTGAAGGACTTCGAGGTCTACGACTTCCCGTTCATGTTCGCCAACCCGAAGGAGGCCGATGCGGTGGTCGACGGCGCGTTCGGCCAGCACCTGCATGCCAAGCTGCTCGCCAAGGGCATCGTCGGCCTCGCCTACTGGGAGCTGGGATTTCGCAACATCACCAACAGCAGACGCGCGATCCACAAGGTCGAGGATCTCGAAGGCCTGAAGCTGCGCGTGATCCCGAACGCGATCAATGTCGACTGGGTCAAGGCCGTCGGCGCCAACCCGACGCCGATGGCGTTCCCGGAGGTCTATGCAGCGCTGGAGTCCAAGGCCATCGACGGCCAGGAGAACCCGCTCAACGTGATCCTGGCCAACAAGTTCGCCGAGGTGCAGAAGTTCCTGGTGCTGTCGAACCACCAGTACAACCCGCAGTCGGTGATCATCAGCAAGAAGGTCTGGGACACGCTGTCGGGCGACGAGAGGAAGATCCTGCAGGACGCAGCGATCGAGGCGGGCAGGTTCCAGCGCCAGGTCTCGCGCCAAGCCGACGCCAGCAACCTCGATGCGCTGAAGAAGGCCGGCATGACGGTGACCGAGCTCCCGGCTGCCGAACAGGCCAGGCTGCGCGAGAAGTTCAGGCCGGTGATCGACAAGCACGGCGCAGCGATCAGCGCCACCGTCGCGGAGCTGACGGCCGAGCTGGCCCGGTTGCGCAAGTGACGTCGCGGGCCGGGGCGCTGTCGGCATGGACCTGAGCGCATCGCGGCTGCAGCCGGCGCCAGCGCGTGGGCGCGCCCAGGGCAAGCTCCTGGTCGGTCTGATCGGCGCGGGAATCCAGCGCTCGCTGACGCCTGCGCTGCACGAGGAGGAGGCGCGTCAGCACGGCCTGCGCCTGCACTACCAGCTGATCGACCTCGATCGAGCCGGCGTCGGCGTCGAGGCATTGCCGGCGCTGCTGCAGGCCGCGCGCGTGATGGGCTTTGCCGGCCTCAACATCACCTATCCGTGCAAGCAGGCGGTGATTGCGCTGCTCGACGAGCTGTCGGAGCAGGCGCGCGCCATGGGTGCGGTGAACACCGTGGTGTTCGAGCGTGGCCGCGCCATCGGGCACAACACCGACGGCTCGGGCTGGGCCTGGGGCTTCAGGCGCGCGCTGCCGCGCGCCGATCTGTCGCGCGTGGTGCTGCTGGGTGCCGGCGGCGCCGGCTCGGCGATCGCGCATGCGGTGTTGCGGCTCGGCGCCGGTGAGCTGCGCATCGTCGACCGTGAGGCGGTGCGCGCGCGGCAGCTCGCCGACGCGGTGAACCGCTGCCACGGTGCCGCCCGCGCGGTGGCCCTTGCCGACGTGGCGGCGGCGCTGCGTGGGGCCGTGGGGCTGATCCACGCGACCCCCACCGGCATGGACAAGTCGCCGGGACTGCCTCTGCCCGCCGCGCTGCTGCGTGGCGACCTCTGGGTCAGCGAGATCGTCTACTTCCCGCTCGAGACTGCGTTGCTGCGTGCAGCGCGTGCGGCGGGCTGCGCCGTCAGCGACGGCGGGACGATGGCGGTGGGGCAGGCCGTCGGCGCGTTCGGCCTCTTCACCGGCCTGGCAGCCGATGCCGAACGCATGCGCCGGCAGTTCCTGAAGTTGCTGGCCTGAAGGAGACAGCGCCCGCGGAAACCGCGGGCGAAGGCGAAACGATCGGCGCGGTGCCCAATTCGCCCGGGGCGGGACGGCAGCGCATGCTGGCAGCAGAT
>JBBIPS010000015.1:0-20590 GCA_037442725.1 Burkholderiales bacterium
ACCAGGCCGGTGTTGAGATCTTCCACGCACTCCCAGGCGGGGGCGTCATCGGCCAGCGGCTGCCCCTGGCCGTCGAGCTTGCGATAGCGCAGCGGCGCCTTGTTGAGGCTGGCCTCCTGACCCGGGTGATCGGCGGGCTCCTGGGTGAGCAGGTAATCGACCCCGTCCGTGTAGGTGGTGACACCGCTGCCGGTGATCAGCGGGTGGGAGTGCTGTTGCAGCAGCCGGGCGCTGACGTGCTCCTGCTGGCTGGCCAGCTCGCCGTGCAGGGCAAAGTGGCTGGCCAGCTCGGGCAGCAGGCTGCCGATGGCCGGCCACACCAGCATATGCAGGGTGGCGGTCGAGAAGCCCTCCGCCTTCAGATCGGTCTCGACGACCGCGTGGCCGCGCGCGCGCAGGGCCTCGACGGTGGCGGCCGGGAAGCGCCCGCGCTCGAGCAGCGTCGGGCCGTTGAAACTGCCGAAGTTGGGCAGGTCGATGGCGCGCTGCGCGTCGAGCCGCCAGTCGAGCACGCCGACCAGCGTCTTGGCGGTGAAGTGGATGATCGCCGCACCGCCGGGCGAGCCGGCCGTCAGCAGCAGCCGGCCGTCGCGCCGGTCGAAGACCAGCGTCGGACTCATGCTCGAGCGCGGCCGCTTGCCGGGCTGCACGCGGTTGGCGATCGGCCTGAGCGCGCCATCCGTCGGCACGAACGAGAAGTCGGTCAGCTCGTTGTTGAGCAGGAAGCCGCCGGGCTTGCCGGTGCCGCCATCGCTCATCAGGTGCGCACCGAACAGGTACTCGATCGTCGTCGTCATCGCCAGCGCGCGGCCGGCGCCATCGACGATGCTGAGATGGCTGGTGCCGGACTCGGGCTGCCCGGGCTGCGGCGCGTACGCGCTGTGCTGCGCGCCGGGCGTCCCCGGCTCGGCGACGTTCATGCTGCGCGCGCCGATCAGCGCCGCGCGCCGGCGCAGGTAGCCGTCATCGAGCAGGCTGGTCCAGCGGCCGGCGGGCGGCGCGACGAAGTCAGGGTCGGCAAGGTATTGATTGCGGTCGGCGAACGCCAATCGCGCCGCCTCGGTGTACGTATGCAGCCAGTCGGCGCCGGGGATGCCGTCAACCCGCGCCGGGGCCGGTGCCGGCGCGCGTTCGAGCAGCCCCAAAATCTGCATCAGCGTCAGGTGGCCCGACGACGGCGGCGGAAAGCCGCAGACGCGGTAGTCCTGCAGCCAGTCGGTGCAGATCGGCGCACGAGTGCGCGGCGCGTAGCGGGCGAGGTCGGCGGCATCGAGCCGCCCCGGATTGACCGCGTGGCCGCGCACGCGAGCGACGATGTCGGCCGCCACCGTCCCTTCATAGAACGCTGCACTGCCGCGCTCGGCGATGCCGCGCAGCACTTCGGCCAACGCCGGGTTGCGCAGCAGATGACCCGCCGGCAGGGCCGTGCCATCGGCCTGGTAGTAGAAGGCAGCGGCGCGCGCATCGCGCTTCAGATGCGCGTCCGACTGCAGCAGCGCATGCAGCCGCGGGCTGACGCGAAAGCCCTGCTCGGCCAGCGTGATCGCCGGCTCGAACAGTTGCGCCCAGGGCAGGACGCCATGGCGCCGGTGCGCCTGCTCGAGCATCCGCACGACGCCGGGAACACCGACCGCACGGCCGCCGACGACTGCGTCGATGAACGCCATCGGCGTGCCGTCGGCCTGCAGGAACAACCGCTCGTCGGCGCCGGCCGGCGCCGTCTCGCGGCCGTCCAGCGCGTCGAGCCGCGTGCCGTCCCAATGCAGCAGGAAGGCGCCCCCGCCGAGGCCGCTGGATTGCGGCTCGACCAGCGCCAGCACCATCTGCACCGCGATCGCCGCATCCAGCGCCGATCCGCCCGCCCTCAGCACCTGGTAGCCGGCATCGGTGGCCAGCGGGTTGGCCGCCGCCACCGCGAAGCGCTGGGTGGCCCAGCCCGGTTTGGCCTGGTAGCCCGAAGCCCCCTCGGGCTGCAGCGGCACGCGGTAGGACAGCGTCGACGGTGGCTGCCTGGGTGGCGCGCTGGTGCAGCCGGCCAACGCGAGGAACGCGGCAAACACGACAGCACAACGCATCGACGCATGTACTCCAGCTCGGGTCGATCGCCCGCAACGCGGGGCGCGCCGCCGATCCCGCCGCAGCGTCGCGACGCGCGTCCGGGCGCGGTCCGCGACACCGCGCGGCAGCGCGACGCAGGTCAGTGCAGCGGCACGCCGGTCTTGGCCTGCAGTTCTTCCATCGTCACGCCGGGCGCCAGCTCGATCACCTTCAGACCGTGCGGCGTGATGTCGAGCACCGCCAGGTCGGTGATGATGCGGTCGACAACGCCGACGCCGGTCAGCGGCAGCGTGCACGCGGGCAGGATCTTCAGGTCGACGCCGCCGTCCTTGCGCCGCGCCACGTGCTCCATCAACACGACGACGTTCCTGACGCCGCCGACCAGGTCCATCGCGCCGCCCATGCCCTTGACCATCTTGCCGGGGATCATCCAGTTGGCCAGGTCGCCCTTGTCGCTGACCTGCATCGCGCCGAGGATCGACAGATTCACCTTGCCGCCGCGGATCATCGCGAAGCTGTCGTGCGAGCCGAAGATCGACGATCCGGGAATCGTCGTCACCGTCTGCTTGCCGGCGTTGATGAGGTCGGGGTCGACCTGGTCCTCGGTCGGGAACGGGCCGATGCCGAGCATGCCGTTCTCGCTCTGCAGCCAGACCTCGATGTCGGGGCTGACGTAATTGGCCACCAGCGTCGGCAGGCCGATGCCGAGGTTGACGTAGTAACCGTCCTTGAGTTCCCTGGCCGCGCGCGCGGCCATCTCATCGTGGGTCCAGGCCATGTTCAGACTCCCGCCTTGGCTGTCGGTTTCTCGGAGAGGGTGCGCTTCTCGATGCGCTTCTCGGGCGTCGCGTTGAGCACGATGCGATGGACGTAGATGCCGGGCAGGTGCACCGCGTCCGGGTCGAAGCTGCCGGTGTCGACGATCCGCTCGACCTCGACCACCGTGACGCGACCCGCCATCGCCGCAGCCGGGTTGAAGTTGCGCGCGGTGCGGCGGAACAGCAAATTTCCGCTCCTGTCGGCCTGCCACGCCTTGACCAGCGAGACCTCGGGCACGAGCGCGCGCTCCATCACGTAGGTGTGGCCGTCAAACTCGCGCGTCTCCTTGCCCTCGGCCACCAGCGTGCCGACCCCCGTGCGGGTGTAGAAGGCCGGGATGCCGGCACCGCCGGCGCGCAGCTTCTCGGCCAGCGTGCCCTGCGGCGTGAACTCGAGCTCGAGCTCGCCGGCCAGGAACTGGCGCTCGAACTCCTTGTTCTCGCCGACGTAGCTCGAAATCATCTTGCGGATCTGCCGCGTCTCGAGCAGCCGGCCGAGGCCGAAGCCGTCGACGCCGGCGTTGTTCGAGATGACCGTCAGCCCCTTGACGCCGCTGTCGCGCAACGCGTCGATCAGCGCCTCCGGGATGCCGCACAGACCGAAGCCACCCACCGCCAGCAGCATGTCGTCGTGGACGATGCCCTCCAGCGCCGCCGCCGCACTCGGGTAGATCTTGTTCATGTCGCTGTCTTTCTCTGGAATCGGACCGTGCGAAGCGTACTACCTAATCGATTAAGCAGGGGCTACGTAGAATCGCTTAACCAGGTCCGGCGACTGGACGCGCTCGAACAAAGGATGACCGCTGTGGCGACAGGAAACCCGGCACGCATGCGGTGTCGCGTGCCAGGCCGGGCGGTCGACCGCCGAGTCCCGGCTCAAGCGATGCTGCCGACCTCACGCACGGCGCGCACGCGCAAGCCAGCACCGCCGTCGCCGGGGCGTGCCCCGCCCGCACCGATCGCGCTCGACTACCGCACCGCGTTCGAGCTGGCGCCGATCGGCCTGGTGCTGTCGCGCCGGCGCCGGATCGTCGACTGCAACGCCAAGCTGCTGGCGATGTTCGGCGCCACGCGCGAGCAACTCGTCGGGCGCTCGTTCGAGGTGCTGTACCCGACCTCCGCCGAGTTCGAACGCACCGGCCAGCGCATCGTCGCCCGACTCGACGCGGGCGGCGGCTATGCCGACGAGCGCGTGATGAAGCGGCTCGGCGGCGCGCAGCGCGACGAGCTGTTCTGGTGCCACGTCTCGGGCCGCGCGCTCGACCCGGCCGAGCCGCACGCCGCCGGCATCTGGGCGTTCGAGGACCTGTCGTCGCGGCGCAGGCTCAAGGTCGAGTTCACGCCGCGTGAGCGCGAAATCGCCGCGTTGCTGATCGACGGCCTGACCAGCAAGCTGATCGGCCGGCGCCTGGCGATCAGCCCGCGCACCGTCGACGTCTACCGCGGGCGCCTGATGCGCAAGGTCGGCGCCGCGACCACGCCCGAGCTGGTCAACAAGCTGCTGGCGGGTTGAGCGCCAGGGCGAAGGGGTTCGACAGTCGTCGCACGCACCGCTGGCGCCGGCCACCGCGCTGCGCGCCGCCTCAATCCGCCAGCAGCGCGCGGATCCGCTCGGGCAGCGGCATCGATTTGTGCAGTTTGTAATCGGTCCACACGATGGTGGCGCCACCGGTGGCGTAGACGACGCCGGGGGCGTCGCTGCGCTCGAGCGTGACGTAGGTGTCGATCGTGCTGCGGCCGAGTGCGCCGACGTAGTGGCGCGCCAGCACCTCGCCCGGGTACTCGAGCTGGCGGATGAAGCTGCAGAAGGCGTTGACGATGAGCGGGCCCTGCGCGCCCTCGTTGGGCAGGCTGCCGATGCTGCGGAACCAGTCGATGCGCACGCTCTCGAGGTAGCGGAAGTAGACGGTGTTGTTGACGTGGCCCATCGCGTCCATGTCGCCCCAGCGGATCGGGATCGTCATCTCGAAGGTGAGCTTCTTCTGTTCGGGCAGGTCCAGGCGCATCGCTTCGGCTCGCTCTTGCTCAGGGGTTGGAATCGACGCCGAGTTCGACGGCGATGCGCTGCACCAGCGCACGCAGCGTCGCCAGCTCGGCGGCCAGGCGGGATTGTTCGGCCTTCAGCGCGGCCAGTTCGCCGGCACTCACGTTGCCACCGGCCCGCACCGCGTCGGCAGGTGTGTCGGGCAACGGAGCCGCCACCGCACCGCACAGCAGATGAGCCCAGCGCGACTCGCGCTCGCCCGGCGCGCGCGGCAGGCGCAGCACGCGCGGCGGCGCCCGGCCGGCCAACTCGTCGAGGAAACCCTCGACCGATGAGATGTCGGCGAAGCAGTGCAGCCGCGCGCTGTTGGCGCGCAGCTCGGCCGAGGTCTGCGCGCCGCGCAGCACCAGCACCGTGAGCAGCGCGACGGCCTGGCTCGGCACGCCCAGGCCGCGCGCCATGTTGTGCTCGTAGCGCGCGACGCGGCCACCGCTGCTCTCGAACACCAGGTTCAGCGCCTTCAGTCCGTCGACGGCGGTCAGCACCTCGGCATCGGTCGCCGCGATCACGGGATCGCGCGCGGTCCTCTGGTTGCAGCCCGCCACGAGCGCGTTGAGCGACAGCGGATAGGTGTCGGGCACGCCGGCCTGCTTCTCGACCAGCACGCCCAGCACGCGTGCCTCGAGCGGCGTCAGCGCACGCACCTCGACGCTCTCAGGCGCCGAAACCGTCGTCGGCCGAGAGGATCGCGCCGTTGATCAGGCGACTCTCGTTGGCACACAGCAGCATCAGCGCCGCATCCAGGTCGCCGGGAACGCCGACGCGCTTGCGCGGCAGCATGCCGATCAGCTTCCTGCCGGCCTCGGTCTGCCAGTGCTCGTGGTTGATCTCGGTGTCGATGTAGCCCGGGCACAGCGCGTTGACGTTGATGCCGAACTTGCCCCACTCGAGCGCCATCGCCCGCGTCATGTGCACCACCGCGGCCTTGCTCATGCAGTAGACGCCGATCTGGCCGAGCACGCGCAGCCCGGCCATCGACGCGATGTTGACGATGCGCCCGCCGGTGAAGGTGCCCGGCGCGGCGCCGCGCGAGCGCGCGATCATGCGCTTGCCGACCTCCTGCGCGACGAAGAAGGCGCCGCGCGTGTTGGTCTGCATGATGTGGTCGTAGTCCTGCGGCGTCACGTCGACCAGCCGCTGCGTCGTGCTGACGCCAGAGTTGTTGACCAGGATGTCGATCGTGCCCATCTCGGTCTCGGCGTGCGCCACCGCCGCCTTGATGCTGTCGGAGTCGGTGACGTCGAGCGCGACGACGTGCGCCTCGCCGCCCTCGGACTGGATCTCGGCGCGCAGCGCCTTCAGTCTCTCGATGCGGCGCGCGGCCAGCACGACGGCGGCGCCGGCCTGGCTCAGCGTGCGCGCGAACTGCGCGCCCAGACCGCCGGAGGCCCCGGTGACGAAGGCCACGCGGCCGGACAGATCGATGTTGTAGCTCATGGTGTGACGGCCGGTGGCCAGGGGACTTCGGGGACGGTGGCGGCGCCGACACCGTGGCGGCAGCAGTCGCGTTGGCGACGACGGGCAGGCGTGAACCCATGCGTGGCGGGAACGATAGCACGCGAGCCGATGGCACCTGCTGCGTCGCCCGCGCGACATCTCGTGGCGCAGGCGCCGTCGGCCGAATGGCACGATCGTTCAATTCATGGGTCACGCTGGCTAGAATCGAAGCGACCCGGCCGCGTCGAGTCGTCTTCGTCTTCTTCTCCCCCCCAGGACAGCATCGATGACCCCGCAGGAGCTGCTCGACCAACACGGCCCGCGCGAGACGATGGACTACGACGTGGTCGTCGTCGGCGGCGGCCCGGCCGGCATGGCCACGGCGATCAGGCTCAAGCAACTGGCCGCGGCGGCCCAGCGCGAAGTCTCGGTCGTCGTCTTAGAGAAGGGCTCGGAGCCCGGGGCGCACATCCTGTCCGGCGCGGTGATGGACCCGATCGGCCTGACCGAATTGATCCCCGACTGGCAGGCCCGCGGCGCGCCGGTGAAGCAGCCCGTCACGAGCGACCTCGTGCTGTTCCTCGGCGCCAACGGCAGTGCCACCGCGACACCGGCGTTCCTGGTGCCGCGCTGCCTGCACAACGACGGCAACTACGTCGTCGCGCTGGGCCACCTGGTCAAGTGGCTGGGCGAACAGGCCGAGGCGCTCGGGGTCGAGGTCTTCCCCGGTTTCGCCGCCGCCGAGATCCTCTACGACGGCCACGGCGCGGTACGTGGCGTGGCCACCGGCAACGTCGGCATCGGCAAGGACGGGCAGCCGGGTCCGAACTTCCAGCTCGGCATGGAGCTCACGGCGAAGTACACGATCTTTGCCGAAGGCGCGCGCGGCCACCTGGGCAAGCAGCTGATCGCCAGGTTCGAGCTCGACGCCGGCCGCGATCCGCAGAGCTACGCCATCGGCATCAAGGAGCTGTGGGAGGTCGAAGCCGGCCGCGCCCGACCCGGTCTGGTGGTCCACACCGCCGGCTGGCCGATGGACGATCACACCTACGGCGGCGGCTTCCTCTACCACCTCGAAGGCAACCGGGTGTCGCTCGGATTCGTCACCGGGCTGGACTACCGCAACCCGTGGCTGAGCCCGTTCGAGGAGATGCAGCGCTGGAAGACGCACGCCGCGATCCGCTCGCACATCGAGGGCGGCAAACGCATCGGCTACGGCGCGCGCGCGATCACCGCCGGTGGCATCCTCAGCCTGCCGCGCCAGGTGTTCCCGGGCGGCGCGCTGGTCGGCTGCGACGCAGGCTACCTCAACGCCGCCCGCATCAAGGGCACGCACGGCGCGATCAAGACCGGCATGCTTGCGGCCGAGGCGGCCTTCGAGGCGCTTGGCGCCGGCCGCGCCCACGACACGCTCGACGCCTACCCGGCGGCGTTCGAGAGGAGCTGGCTGCACGCCGAGCTGCAGGGTGCGAAGAACTTCAAGCAGTGGTTCAAGAAGGGCAACACGGTCGGCGCGCTGATGACCGGCGTCGAGCAGTGGCTGTTGCCCAGGCTGGGCGTGAGCGTGCCGCCGTGGACGCTGCACCGCACGCAGGCCGACCACCTGTACCTGCTGCCGGCAGACCAGTGCGCGCGGATCGACTACCCCAGGCCCGACGGCAAGCTGAGCTTCGACCGCCTGTCGTCGGTCTTCATCAGCAACACCAACCACGAAGAGAACCAGCCGGCGCACCTGACCCTGCGCGACGCGAACGTGCCGGTGGCGCTGAACCTGGCCAGGTACGCCGGCCCCGAGAGCCGCTATTGCCCCGCCGGCGTCTACGAGTTCGTCAAGACCGACGACGGCAGCGACCGGCTGCAGATCAACGCGCAGAACTGCGTGCACTGCAAGACCTGCGACATCAAGGACCCGACGCAGAACATCGTCTGGGTCACGCCCGAGGGCGGCGGCGGTCCGAACTACACCGGGATGTAGGCTGCGCCGGTCCGCACGCCGGCCGGCAGCGCGACGCGTGCGGGCACAGGGGCGAACCCGGTGCGCCGCCACCGGCGCCGGCGTCAACGCGCGTCGTCGTCGCGCTCCGAGCTCACCGCCCGCCCCTCGGCATACGCCGTGGCGGCGTCGTGCAGCAGCCGGATCTGCCTGCGAAACCGGGTGCAGCCCGAGCACATCATCAGGTGCGTGCGCAGCGCGACCTGCTCGCCCAGGCGCAGCGGGCGCTCGATCTCCTGCGAGCAGAGCTCGGTCGTTTCCTTGCAGTTCAACATGGGTCCTCCCCGGGACGTCCCCAGCCGTCCTGCATGCAGTTGCGCAGCCTGAGCCGCGCCCGGTGCAGGATGACGTGGCAATTGCTGGTCGAAATGCCCAACCGGGAACAGATTTCATCGGACTCGAAGCCCAGGAACTCGCGCATCATGAAGACGCGCCCGGTGTTGGCGGGCAGGCGATCCAGGCAGGTCTCGAAGACGACCCAGAACTGGCGCGACTGCATCGACTGCTCCGGTGTCGGCCAGGCCACCGGGCGCGGTCCGTCGCGCCAGCCGCCACGCTCGTTGAACAGCGTCTCGAGCCGCTCCTGCCAGTCATCGTCGTCCGCGACCAGGCTCGACATCGGCACGCTGCGCGAGTCCTGGCGCAGGTGGTCGATGATGCGGTTGCGCAGGATCGCGAAGACCCACGTCTTGAGCGTCGATTGCCCGGCGAACGACGAGGCGTGGCGCAACGCCGCCTCGATCGCCTCCTGCACCATGTCCTCGGCGTGCTCGGCGTTGCGCATCTGCAATCGGGCGAAGCGCAACATGTCGGCACGCAGCGCGATCAGCGCGTCGGCGCTGATCCCGGGCGCGGCGCCGCCCGACGCAGCGGGTTCGCTCTTGCCGGGACGCGCCACCTTCAGTCGCCCCGCGCGCGGCGCGCCTCGTTGCGCGCGGCGCTGTAGCTGGCGACGCAATACGGCACGACGAAGTTCATCGCCACGCGCCACAGGTCGACGCTGTGCTCGAGCCAGATCTGCTCGCCGTTGTTGAGCGCATTGAGCACCGTGCCGACCACCAGCGCCACCTTCAGCGAGGGGCAGGCGATACGCCAGCACAGCATCAGCCGCCACATACCGGGGCGCCGGCGCGGGCCGGCAACCGGCAGCGGCATTCCTTCGGACGAATTCATCGATGAAAGCGTATCGCAGACAAGTGGACACCGGCAGGTCGCGGCACGCATCGCATGTCGACTCGGCGCGCTTGCCTGCTGCCGCAGGCAACCCACTCGCGCCCGCCGCGCGGGCCGTCTCAATGGATGGTAGACGCCACCTCGACGGCGATTCTTACACCCCGTGGACGCCACCCGCCCGGCGCGGCAGCGCCGCGTGAAACGAGCGCCCGGCAACGCCGGCGTGTAAGGATTGCGGTGCCCGGGGAGTCGAATCATGGCCACGCAGCCCCGGATCAACCATGCACGCCACCCTGCCCCTGCTCGCCCGCACCGAATTCCCGGCGCTGCGCCGGCGCGTCGTCGAGACCTTGCAGGTCAACCTGGGCTACCGCTGCAACCAGAGTTGCGTGCACTGCCACGTCGACGCCGGACCGAACCGGACCGAGGAGATGTCGGCCGAGACGATCGACGCGGTCATCGCCTTCCTGGCCGCCAGCCCCGAGGTGCGCACGCTCGACCTGACCGGCGGCGCGCCCGAGCTGAACCGGCACTTCCGTGCACTGGTCGTCGCCGCCCGTGCCCGCGGCGTGCGCGTCATCGACCGCTGCAACCTGACGATCCTGGAGGCGCCGGGCCAGGACGGGCTGGCCGGTTTCCTCGCCCTGCACGGCGTGGCCGTCGTCGCGTCGCTGCCGTGCTACCTCGAGGACAACGTCGACCGCCAGCGCGGCAAGGGCGTCTTCGACGCCAGCATTCGCGGCCTGCAGCGTCTGAACGCGCTCGGCTATGGCCACGCCGGCACCGGCCTGACGCTGGACCTGGTCTACAACCCGCAGGGTGCGGTGCTGCCGCCGCCGCAGCAGGCGCTCGAGCGCGACTACAAGACCCACCTCGCGACGCACTTCGGCATCGTCTTCGACCACCTCTTCACGCTGGCCAACATGCCGATCCAGCGCTTCGGCTCGATGCTCGTCTCGAAGGGCCAGTTCAACCGCTACATGCAGTTGCTGCGCAGCGCCCACCGCGAGGCCAACCTCGAGCAGGTGATGTGCCGCAGCACGCTCAGCGTCGACTGGCAGGGCTACCTCTACGACTGCGACTTCAACCAGCAGCTCGGCCTGCCGATCCGCGACGCCGCACGGCCGCGCCTGCATCTGACCGAGCTGAGCGCCGCCGGGCTCGAAGAGCGGCCGATCCGCATCGCCGACCACTGCTTCGGCTGCACCGCCGGCCAGGGCTCGAGCTGCGGCGGCGCGCTGGCCGACGCGGCCGCGGCCCCGGCCTGCGCCTCCTGACCCCCCGGAGAAGACCCGCCATGCACGCCATCGTCCAGGACTACTACGGCCGCCAGCTCCAGAGCTCGGGCGACCTCAAGACCAGCGCTTGCTGCGACGCCAGCCAGATGCCGCAGTGGCTCAAGCCGTTGCTGGCGCGCATCCACCCCGAAGTGCTGTCGCGCTACTACGGCTGCGGGCTGGTGTGCCCGCCGGTGCTCGAAGGCTGCCGCGTGCTCGACCTCGGCTGCGGCTCGGGTCGCGACGTCTACGCGCTGGCACAACTGGTCGGCGCGCGCGGCGAGGTCGTCGGCGTCGACATGACCGACGAGCAGCTCGTCGTCGCCGAACGCCACCGCGCGCACCATGCCGGGACCTTCGGCTTCGACAACGTTCGCTTCGTGCACGGCTACATCGAGCGGCTCGACGAACTCGGACTGGCGCCCGCCAGCTTCGACGTCATCGTCTCGAACTGCGTCGTCAACCTCTCGCCCGACAAGGATGCCGTGCTGCGCGGCGTGCAGCAGTTGCTCAAGCCCGGCGGCGAGTTCTACTTCTCCGACGTCTACGCCGACCGGCGCGTCCCCGACGCGGTGCGCCGCGACCCGGTGCTCTACGGCGAATGCCTGGGCGGCGCGCTGTATTGGAACGACTTCATCCGGCTGGCGCAGCGCCAGGGCTTCGCCGATCCGCGCCTGGTCGAGGACCGGCCGCTCGCCGTCACCGACCCGGCGCTGCTCGACAAGCTCGGCAACCTGAACTTCTTCTCGGCCACCTACCGGCTGTTCAAGCTCGATGCGCTCGAGAGCGCGTGCGAGGACTACGGCCAGGCCGTGGTCTACCGCGGCAGCGCGGCCGGACAGCCGCACCGCTTCGTCCTCGACAAGCACCACGACATCGAGGCCGGCCGCGTCTTTGCCGTGTGCGGCAACACCTGGCGCATGCTGCATGAGACGCGCTTCGCACCGCACTTCGACTTCATCGGCAACTTCGACCGCCACCACGGCCTGTTCGCCGGCTGCGGCAGCCGCATGCCGTTCGATGTCGATGGCGCTGCGCGCGCCGCTCAGGGCGGCTGCTGCTGACGGCGGGCCCGGCATGGACGTCGATACCCGCCGCGGCCGACGCCGCTGGCTGGCTGGCGCCGGCGCCCTGGCGCTGATGGCGATGTCGGCGCACGCCGCCACGGATCGGCTCACGCTGACCGGATCGAGCACCATCGCCCCGCTGGCGCTCGAGATCGGCAAGCGCTTCGAGAAGCTCAATCCGGGTGTCCGCGTCGACGTGCAATCCGGCGGCTCGTCGCGCGGCGTGGCCGATGCACGCTCGGGCGCTGCGCAGATCGGCATGGTCTCGCGCGCGCTGGCACCGACCGAACGCGACCTGGTCGCGCACACGGTGGCGCTCGACGGTATCAGCCTCATCGTCCATGCGGGCAACCCGGTCGTCGCACTCGCCGACACCCAGGTCAAGGCGATCTTCACCGGCCAGGTGCGCGATTGGCGCGAGCTCGGCGGACCGGCGCGTTCGATCACCGTCGTCAACAAGGCCGAAGGGCGCTCGACGCTCGAGCTCTTCCTGCACCACTACCAGCTCAGGAACAGCCAGATCCGAGCGCAGGTCGTGATCGGTGACAACCAGCAGGGCATCAAGACGGTGGCCGGCAATCCGGGCGCGATCGGCTACGTGTCGATCGGCAGCGCCGAATACGAAGCGGCGCACGGTGCCCCGATCAAGCTGCTGCCGCTGGCAGGCGTGGCGGCCAGCGTGGCCAACGTGCGCAACGGCAGCTTTGCACTGTCGCGCCCGCTCAACCTCGTCAGCCACGGCGCGCCCTCGGCACTGGCACGCCGCTTCATCGATTTCGCGCAGTCGAGTGCGGTCCATGACCTCATCCGAGACCAGTTCTTCGTCCCGCCCGCGAAGCCTTGAGTCCAGGCCCGCGCTGCGGGCACGCCGTGCTTGGGGTACGGCTCCGCCAGGGCGCCACGCGCGCGACGCCGACCGCCTGGCCCGCCCGGCGCTGGGGGCCGCGGCCGCCGGCGCGGTGCTGCTGCTTGCGCTGGTGCTGGGCTTCCTGCTGCGCGAGGCCGCACCTGTGCTGCTGCACGGCGATGCCGCGTGCCTGCTGGCGTGCGACGACTGGTATCCGCTGGAGCGGCGCTACGGCTTGCTGCCGATGGTCTGGGCCACCCTGGCGGCCACGCTGGGCGCGCTTGCGCTCGCCGCCCCGCTCGGGCTGGGCGCGGCAATCTACCAGCGCTTCTACGCCGGCGCGCTGGTGTCGCGTGTCTTCGGCGCGCTGGTGGCACTGCTCGCCGGCATCCCTTCGGTGGTGTTCGGGCTGTGGGGTCTGACCGAGCTGGTGCCGCTGATCGCCCGCTGGCAGCCGCCGGGGACCAGTCTGCTCGCGGCGAGCCTCGTCCTGGCACTGATGATCACCCCGACCGTGGCCATGACGAGTGGCTCGGCGCTGGCCGCGGTCCCACCTGACTGGATGCGCGCCGGCGCGGCGCTCGGACTCACGCGCAGGGGACTGATCCTCGGCGTCGCGCTGCCCGCCGCGCGATCCGCAATCCTCGGCGGCGGTGTGCTCGCCACGGCACGCGCGCTCGGCGAAACCATGGCGGTGCTGATGGTCGCCGGCAACGTCGTGCAGACACCGGGCAGCGTGTTCGAGCCGGTGCGCGTGCTCACCGCCAACATCGCGCTCGAGATGTCGTACGCGATGGGTACGCACCGCGCCGCGCTGTTCGCTTCGGGACTGCTGCTGGCGCTGCTGGTCCTGGCGCTGACCTGGATGGCTGCGCAGCCCGGGCGCGCGCAGCGACCGGCTTGAGCCTCGATGTGCTCAATGAGGAATCACGATGGACGCCGATGAACTGCGCCCGCCCCAGGCCCTCCCTGACGGAACGGCATCGCCTGACGCCTGGGGCCGCGCCGAGGGTCGCACGGCACGACGCTGGCGCGTCGCCATGGACGCGGTCGGCGTGAACTCGCCGATGCCACCTACCGGTCTCACGCCCCAAGCCAGGCGTCCGCCCGTCCAGCGCCGTGCGTCGGGCGAGTGGGCCGACCGGTGCTTCGGCGCGGGAATCCGGCTCGTCGCGCTGGTCGTCGTGCTGGCGCTGGCGTGGGTGCTCTGGGACGTGGTCAGCCAGGGTTGGACTCGTCTGTCGTGGAGTTACTGGGTGACCGACCCGAGCGACGCCGGCCGTGCGGGCGGCATCGCGCCGATCCTGGTCTCGACGCTCGCCCTCCTCGCCGTGGCGCTGGCGGCCGCGCTGCCGCTGGGGCTGGGCACGGCCGTCTGGCTGGCCGAATTCGCCAGCCGCGGCGGCCGGGCCGACAAGGTGCGGCTCGCACTGGATGCGCTGGCCGGTGTGCCGTCGATCGTCTTCGGCCTGTTCGGCAGCGCCTGCTTCAGCGTCTTTCTCGGCCTCGGGTTCTCGATCCTCGCCGGCGGCCTGACGCTGGCGTGCATGATCCTGCCGATCCTCATCCGTACCGGCGCGGCCGGCCTCGCGGCACTGCCAACTGACTGGCGGCGTGGCGCCGCGGCGCTGGGGATGACACGCGTGGGCGCGTTGTGGCACGTCCTGCTGCCCGCCGCGGCGCCGGCCATCGCGGCGGGCGTGATGCTCGGCGTCGGCCGCGCCAGCGCCGAGACCGCCGCCTTGATCTTCACCAGCGGCTACGTCGACCGCATGCCGGATTCCCTGCTCGACTCAGGACGATCGCTGGCGGTGCACATCTACGACCTGTCGATGAACGTCGCCGGCGGCGACCGCAATGCCTACGCCGCGGCCTGCGTCCTGGTGCTGCTGGTGGTCCTGGTCAACACGCTGGCCGCTGCGCTCACGCACCGGTGGATGTCGCGCAGGATCGCCCTGGCATGAACCCGCCGCTGGCACCCCCGGAGCTTGCGGCCTACACGCTGGGCCGGGTCGAGTGCGGACCGCCGTGCTGCACGCCGCTGCCGCACCTGCGCGTGCGCGACCTGTGCGTCGCGTATCACGGCCAGACCGTGCTCGACCGGGTCTCGCTCGACATCTACCAGGGCTGCATCACGGCACTGATCGGCCCCTCGGGCTGCGGCAAGACCTCGCTGTTGTCGGCGCTGAACCGGCTCACCGACCTGGTGCCCGGCGCGCAAGTTCGCGGCAGCGTGCACCTGGGCGAGATGGACCTGGCTGCGCCGGGTCTGGACGTGCGCGCGCTGCGCCAGCGCGTCGCGATGATCTTCCAGAAGCCCAATCCATTCCCGCTGTCGATCCGGCGCAACCTGGCGCTGGCGTTGCGCGAGCAGGGCGTCCGGTCTCGCGACGAGATCGATGCGCGCATCGAGGCCGCGCTGGTCGATGTCGGTCTCTGGGCCGAGGTCCGCGACCGCCTCGACGCGCCTGCGCTGGCGCTGTCGGGCGGCCAGCAGCAGCGACTGTGCATCGCCCGCGCGCTGGTGCTCGAGCCCGAAGTGCTGCTGATGGACGAGCCGTGTTCGGCGCTCGACCCGATCGCCTCGGGCGTGGTCGAGGACCTGATCCAGCGGCTGCGCGGCGCCTACACGGTCGTCATCGTCACGCACAACCTGGCGCAGGCGCGGCGCATCGCCAACTATGCCGCCTTCTTCTGGATGAAGGAGCGCGTGGGCAAGCTGATCGAATTCGGCCAGTCGCGGCGCCTGTTCGAGCACCCGCGCGAGGCGCTGACGGCGTCGTACGTCAGTGGCCTGCGCGGCTGAATCTTCCAGTCTGTAGCATCATGCCGGAGTCCGTGCCCGCGACCGAAAGGCTGCGCAGTGCCGTCAGGCCCGGCGACCTGATCCGCGCGGGGCGGCAAATCCCCGCTGCCCCTCCCCCAACCCCAGCAGGAGACATGCTCATGATCGAATCCAACCGTCGCAACCTGTGGCTGGCCGGCGTGGCGGGCCTGGCGGCTGCCTGGCTGCCCACCGGCACGCACGCGCAGGCCGGCATGGCCGACAAGCCCAGGAACAAGCTGGTGTTCCAGGTCAGCGACAACGACCCCGGCAAGTGGGGGCTGGCGCTGAACAACGCCGGCAACGTGCAGGCCGAGATCGGCCCCGACGACGTCGACATGGAGATCGTCGTCTACGGCCCGGGCATCTCGATGCTCAAGGCCGGATCGCCGGTGGCGCAGCGCATCACCGCGGCGCTGCAGGCCGGCGTCAAGGTCGTCGCATGCGAGAACACGATGAAGGCGCAACACCTGACCCGCGCCGACATGCTGTCCAACATCGGCTACGTGCCGGCCGGCGTCGTCGAGCTGATGCAAGAGCAGCAGCAGGGCTACGCCTATATCCGACCTTGAGCGGACGCTGACCAGGCCGCGGCGCCGGCAGCGCCCGGGCCGCCGCGCTGCGGCGACCGCCCGATGAGCCGATAGACGAAGGTGGCGCGGCGACGTGCGCGTGAGCGACCGCCGCGTCACAGCAACCACGCACAGGACGACAGCGATGAAACTCGGAGCAGTGGCCTTCGACACCGGCGGCACGGTGCTCGACTGGCATGGCGGCGTGGTCGCCGCGTTGCGCACGGCGGCCGCAGCGCATGCCGCGCTGGCCGACCGGCACGGCGACTGGCATGCCGTGGCCAACGACTGGCGCCGCCGCGCGATGAAGGCCATCGTCGGCCAGACCCGGCCGGACTTCAACATGGACGACGTGCACCGCCGCACGCTCGGCGAGACGCTGGCGCAGCACGGCCTGCACGACTTCACCGCCGCCGAGCGAGCGGCGATCTGGCAGTGCTGGCATCGCCTCGACGCCTGGCCCGACTTCCCCGCGGCACTCGCCAGGCTGCGCGCGCACCTGCCGGTGCTGTCGCTGACGATGCTGCCGACCTCGCTCGTCGTCGACGTCTCGCGGCGCAACGCCATCACCTGGGACGCCATCATCTCGTGCGAGATGATCGGCGTCTACAAACCCCACCCCGAGGCCTACACCACCGCGGCGCGCTGGCTCAACCTCGAGCCGGCGCAGATCCTGATGGTGGCGTGCCACAACTTCGACCTCAACGCCGCGCACCAGGCGGGCTTTCGCACCGCCTTCGTGCGCCGGCCCGACGAGTGGGGCCCCGAGGGCCCGCCCGACCCGAAGCCGAACAGGGCCTACGACTTCATCGAGGACGGGTTCGACGCGCTCGCCGAGCACGTCCTGGCCGAGTCGACGCGGGGCTGAGGGCCCCGCGTCAGTCCGGCAGCCCGAAGCGCCGGCGCAGCCGGATGCCGACCCAGCTCCCGGGCAGCGCGGCGGCGATCCACAGCCAGCCGTGCAGGCTGCCCGAGGCGACGCCCGAGAAGAAGGCGCCGATGTTGCAGCCGTACGAGATGCGCGCGCCGTAGCCGAGCGCCACGCCACCGAGCAGCGCCGCCGCGAGCGACGCCCACGGCATGCGCCACGTCGGCGCAACGCGGCCGGCCAGCGCGGCGGCGCAGAGCGCACCGAGCATGAGTGCCAGGTCCATCATCGAGGTCGTGTCGTCGAGCACGCCGCCGGCCAGTGCCGCGCGCTGGAAGTCGCCCAGCCAGAACGACGACGTGTTCGCATCCCAGCCCAGCGCCTGCGCCCCCTTGGCGCCCCACAGCGTGAAGCCCCAGGTGATCGACCACGGGTGGCCGGCGACGAGCAGCGTGCCCAGGTTGCCGAGCGCCAGCAGCACCGCGGCGACACCGATCGGCCACGGGCCCGACAACACCGCACCGAGCCCGCTCACCACGGCCGCCCGGGGCGGCGCGCGCCGCGCCAGGCGTCGCAGCAGCAGCGCCAGCACGCCGATGAAGGCAAGCTGCGCGGCCACCGCGCCGGGCCAGCCGACCAGTTCACCGAGCACCAGCGCATCGAGTGCCGGCAGGCGCTGCCATACGGTCATGTGCAGGCTGGCCCAGAACGAGCCGACACACGCCGCACCGAGCACGACGAGCATGCGCACGTTGCCGCCACCGGCGGTGTAGAGCGTTCCCGAGCCGCAGCCCCCCGCGAGCTGCATGCCGATGCCGAACAGGAACGCGCCGGCGGCCACCGACACGCCGAGCGGCGCCCAGGCGCCGCCGACCGCCTGGCCGAACGCGCTGCCGCCGGCAAGCACCGGCGCGAACAGCAGTGTCGCAATGGCCAGCATCAGCAACTGCGCCTGCACCCCGCGCATGTCGCGCGCGACGAACATGCGGCGGTACGCGCTGGCGAAGCCGAACGAGGCGTGGTACAGCGTCAGTCCCAATGCCAGACCGATGCCCCACAGCGCCACCGGCCGCCAGCCGCCGGCTGCCAGGCGCGTGCTGCCCAGGGCGAATGCGGCCAGCGCCAGTGCCAGCGGCAGCGCCTGCACGACCCGGCGCGCCGGCGCAGCGGACGCTGCGATCCGGCCGGACTCAGCCGCCGGCAGCATCGTGCGCGATGGCGTCGAAGATCGGATCGAGCTCGCGCGCCAGCGCGTCGAGCTTGTCGCTGGCGTACGGGGCAAACACGGCACTCGGCGTGCGCCACGTCAGGCTGGCGCTGCCGTCGACGTTCTCGGTGACGTAGATGCGCAGCGGCGCCTCGATGCCGGCCGGCACGCTGGCCTGCAGCATGCGCACGGCGTAGTCGTTGCGGAACACCATCAGCACCGCGTTGCCCGGGATCTTCACGCCGCGGCCGGCGGCGCCCCGGCTGGCACTGGCCTGCGCGACGAGCCCCATCTTGTGCGCACCGACAGCGGCTTCGACGCGGCTGACGAGCGCGTCGAAGGCGTGCTTGCTGGGCAGCGTGCGCGTTCCGGGCAAGGCGCCGGCGTCGGCCAGCGCGGCGCCGATCCAGAAGGTGAGCGCGGCGAGGGCGACGGCGCGGCGCGAGCCGATGAGGCAACTCGACATGGGTCTGCTCCGGAAGGTCAACGGGTGACGACGAGCCGGTAGTCCGGCGTGGTGTTGAGCGGACACGAGTAGACGTACTCGCCCGGCACGAGGGTGATGGCGTAGTCCTGCGTCTTGCCGGTGCCGAGCCCGCCGCCCGAGACGCTGGGCTGGCTGACGCGGCCGGCCAGCGTCGCCGCGCGCAGCCAGAAGCCGAGTTCGTAGGGCACGTCGCGATTCGTGACGCGAAAGACGTAGCTGCCGGCCACGAGCCGCAGCGGCCGCGCCTCGGCCACGCGCGCCGCCGCCGTCTTCGCGTTGATGGCGTCGCAGTCGGCCTTGGCGCGCGTCCTGTAGTTGCGGTCGAGGTTGCCTTCGCTTTCGAGGAACTGGCACGCCACCTGGGTCAGCGTGATGACGGTCGGCGCGGCGGCCGCGGTGGTCGCGGCGCCGAGTGCGGCCAGGCCGACGAGCACGGCGCCGGCCGTGCGCGCCGGCGTTCCGGCCCTGCGGATGGCCGCCGCGCACCAATCGCCGGGCGCCGTGCGATTCATCGATCGCTCTTCGGCTGGCACGTGTCAGCCGCCTCCGGGCAGGCTGCGCAATTGGGCGATCCGGTCTTCGACCGAGATCGGCAGCTGGCTCGTGATGTCGAGGTCCCGGTCCTCGAAGACATCCTGGCCCGGATGCCGCGCCTGCCAGTCGGCGATGACCGCATCGCGCGCGCGCAGCAGCGCCTTCATCTCGGGCCGGAACAGCACGAACATCGCGCTGATCCAGCGGTTCACCGGCCACGACGGCGCGGCATGGTCGATGCGGAAGCGACCGAGCAGTCCGATCACGTCGTCGGCCGCGTACCAGGCCTCGGCCGTGACCCAGCGGTTGGTCGTGAACAGACCGATCGGCTCGCCATAAGCGTCCATCGAGATGCCGATCAGGTGCGACAGCGCGTCGGCGCCGCTCGGCCACGGCTCGGTGGCGGCGTAGTCGATCGGCCGCATCGCCGCGGGCATCCCCGGCTGGCGCACGAAGGTGTGGAAGTGGCCGTGCTCGCCGGTCATGCCACGGTGCGCGTGGTAGTAGTACTGCGACTGTGTCTGCGCGTCGAAGACATCGTCGTCGACGGGGTAGTGGTTCAGCTCGACGAACTCGCCCTGCCCGCGCAGCACCTCGCCGACGAGATTCAGGCCGGCCTTGCGCAGCACCCGCCGGCATTCGTCGACCTCGCGCGCCGCCGCGCGCAGCGCACGCAGTTCATCGCCATCGAGCACGTCCAGGCCGGGCGGCGCGATGACCGGGGACATGCCGGCAGTCGGGGCAGGCATGGGCGCGCTCAGCGGCCGAGCTCGAACGCCAGTCCGAGCTGCACGAAATTGATGCCCGTGTTGGGCTGCCTGACGCCGCCGTTCGAGGTGTGTTCGATACGCATGAACAGATCGTAGCCGCTGCGGCGCAGACCCACACCCAGCGTGGTGCCGAACTCGAACGCCGTGCCGAAGCGATGACGTTCGCCGAGGTGGGTGCCCGACCACACGCGCGGGCCGAGGCCGAGGTCGACGAAGGGTCGGCCGGCGGCCGTCCGGTCGAACGACCAACGCAACATCGGCGATGCAGTCACGCCGACCGTCGTGGCTCGCTCGGTGCCGGCCTGATCGGCGCGCCAGACGGCGACGCCGAGTTCGAGCCGCGGATCGGCGCCGGTCCACTCGAGCCAGCGCGGCAGCGCTGGATCCCCGTGCGCCCACTCGTAGGCCAGCGCAGCGTGCAGTCCCACCGCGCCGCTGGCGCGTTCGATGCTGATCGATGCCGCGTCGGCCGCCACCGCGGATCGCGCCCCCAGCAGCAACGCGACCAGAGCCAGCGCGCGATCGATCCTCATCTTCGGCCGGTGCCATCCGCCAGGCGGTGCCGACCGGCACGATCAACCCTTCTTCTTGGCCGCGCACGGGTTCTTGGCGCA
>JBBIPS010000016.1:0-20054 GCA_037442725.1 Burkholderiales bacterium
GTCTTCTACTTCGTCGAGGCGATGATGCAGGCCGCGGTCGAGATGGGACTGACGGCCGAGCAGGGCAAGCGCCTGGCTCTGGCCACCTTCGACGGCGCGGCCGCGCTGGCGCAGCGCTCGGCGCAGTCGCCCGCAGTGCTGCGCGAGCAGGTCACCTCGAAGGGCGGCACCACCCACGCCGCGCTGCAGGTGCTCGAGGCGCACGGCGTCAAGGCCGCGATCATCGCCGCGCTGCATGCGGCGCGGCGCAGGGCGCGCGAGCTCGGCGACGAATTTGGCTGAGCCAGGACGTGCGGATGTTGCTGCGGACATCCGCGCGCTTGGCGAAGCCAAGCGGCATCCACGCCGGTCCGCGGGTCGTGATCAGCGTGCCGCGAGGTCGAGCGCGACGCCGGCGAACACTGCGAAACCGAGCCAGTGATTCAGGCGGAATGCCTTGAAGCAGCCGTCACGCTCGCGCCTGCGGATCAGGCTCCAGTGCCACACGGCCTGCGCCGCACCGGCGGCGATGCCGAGCAGGAAGAGGCGGCCGAGCCCGAGCGCGTGGCCCAGCGCGGCCCACGATCCGAGGTAGACGGCGTAGAAGGTCATCACGCCGGCGACGTCGAAGCGGCCGAGCGTAATCGCCGAGGTCTGGATGCCGATGCGCAGGTCGTCGTCGCGATCGACCATCGCGTACTCGGTGTCGTAGGCCAGTACCCAGAACAGGTTGCCCAGCAGCAGCCACCAGGCGTGCGGCGGCACGGCCGCACCGATCGCCTGCAGGCTCCACTCGCGCCCGCCGAGCGTGGCGGCGAACGCCATCGGGATGCCGAAGCTGAAGGCCACGCCGAGCACCGCCTGCGGCATCGCGACGATGCGCTTGGCGTAGGGGTAGGCCAGCGCGATCGCCAGCGCCGCGAACGACAGCAGGATGGTCGGCGGGTTGGTGGTCAGCACGAGCGCGAAGGCCAGCAGCGCCAGCGCGGCGCCCAGCGCCAGCGCCTCGGGCACGCCCACCGCGCCACGCGTCACCGGCCGCTCGGCGGTGCGCCTGACGTGGCGGTCGAACTCGCGGTCCGCGACGTCATTGATGCAGCACCCGGCCGAGCGCATCAGGATCGTGCCGAGCACGTAGACGGCCAGCAGGTGCCAGCCCGGAAAGCCGTCGGCGGCGATCCACAGCGCCGCGAGCGTCGGCCACAGCAGCAGCAGCCAGCCCGCCGGGCGGTTCCAGCGGATCAGGTCGAGGTAGAGCGCGAGGCGCGAGGGGCGCGCGTTGCCATCGGAATTCACGCACCGATTATCCCGGGCCGGACACCCGGGCGGACCCCCGACTCAGGCTCTCACAGCATCAGCAGGTGCCGGGCCGTTGCGCCGCGTACGCTCGACAGCGCGATGGCCTGGTCAAAGGTGACGAGACAGCCCCGGTTCCTGACTGCCAGGGCCAGCAGATAAAGATCGGTGATCTGGTTGTGGCCTTGCACGCGCGAGAAATCGACAGCTCGTCGTCGTGCAGAGAAACGTCGTCGGGCCAGAACTCGTGATCCAGCGTGGCGCAAGCTTCGCGCAGGCGCTCGCGGACCAACTGCAGTCCCAGGCCGCCCCGTCGGCCATAGCTGGGCAGGCTCATCACGCGGAGAACTCCGTTCTCGACCAGAGGACAGGTGGCGATTCGGGCGCCGCGGGTCTCGATGTAGGCGTTGGCGCGGTCCGAGAACTGGTGTGCATCGTCGAACAGCGCGATCCAAACATTGACGTCCAGCAACGCGCGCATGGCAGGCGAGCCTCTCGAGCAAATGTGGCTGCGCGACTTTGCTTGAACCGCCGCGGGGGGCAGGCTGGGCGCAGCCCTGCCCTGGGGGCGCTCAGAGGGCTTCGCGTTCCATCAAGTCGCGGATGCGTTGCGGCGTGATGACCTCGTCGCGAGCCGGCAGCAACGCGAAGCGGCCTCGCAAGGCGGTCCGGTCTTGCGCGGCCAGGCTCGAGGGTCGGGCTGTGCTGCCGCGTCGGATCAACTCCGACACGGCGTCGCCAAGGGACAGGCGCTCGCGTTGCGCGATGTCGCGCGCCGCGATCAGTGCGTCTTCGGCCAGATTGAGGGTAGTGCGCATCGGAAACCCTTGATCAAAGCATCGGCACCGTAGCATCAAGTTCGCATCAACGCATCACGAGCGTTGCGATGATCGACTCGGCCGGCGTCCACCTGCCCGTCCCGGATATTGCCCCAACAGGGGCAGCGAAGGTCATGACACCAGAGCACCACTCAACCCTCCAGCCGCTTCTGGAACACCAGCCCCGCGTGCTCGCGCAGTGCGTGGAACCTGATCTTCGGCCAGTTGGCCTCGATCGCGCGCAGCTCGGGCGCGTACTCGACGAGCAGCGTCGGCGCGTCGACCGCGTCGTAGGCCATGCGGTGGCTGTTGGCGTCGATGAAGCGTGCCAGCTCCCTCTCGTCGGCGGCGGCGCCCTGGCCGGTCTCGCAGGTGACCCAGCGCGCAATCGAAAAGCGGCACGGCTGGATGCGCGCCTTGCAGCCGTACTCGTGCTCGAGCCGGTGCGCGACCACCTCGAACTGCAACTGGCCGACCGCGCCGAGCATCAGCACCGATCCCGACACGGGCCGGAAGACCTGGATCGCCCCCTCCTCGCCGAGCTGGGCCAGGCCGGCCTTCAACTGCTTGGTGCGCAGCGGGTCGGCCACCTCGACGGTGCGGAACATCTCGGGCGCGAAGAACGGCAGCCCGGTGAACTGCAGGCTTTCGCCTTCGGTCAGCGTGTCGCCGAGCTGGAGCACGCCGTGGTTGGGGATGCCGATGATGTCGCCGGCAAAGGCCTCGTCGAGCAGCTCGCGACGCTGGCTCAGGAAGCTCACGACGGTGTTGGGCCGCAGCTCCTTGCCCGAGCGCACGACACGCAGCTTCATGCCGCGCTCGAAGTGGCCCGAGGCGACGCGGACGAAGGCGATGCGGTCGCGGTGTGCGGGGTCCATGTTGGCCTGGATCTTGAAGACAACGCCGCTGAAGCGGGGCTCGTCGGGCTGCACCACGCGCTGCATCGCCGGCCGCGCAGCCGGCGGCGGCGCCAGGTCGACGAGCGCGTCGAGCACCTCGCGCACGCCGAAGTTGTTGATGGCGGAGCCGAAGAACACCGGCGTCAGCCGCCCGGCCAGGAACGCCGCCTCGTCGAACGCCGGCGCCGCCTCGCGCACCAGCGTGATCTCGCCGTGCGCCTGCGTGTACTGCAGGCCAAAGCGTTCGGCGCAGGCCGGGTTGTCCAGTCCTTGCAGGATTTCGTCGTCGTTGCCGCCCTTGGCGCCGACGCGGTCCGCGCCCGCGCCGAAGACGCGCATCTGCTGCGCGCGTAGGTCGAGCACGCCGTGGAACACCTTGCCCATGCCGACCGGCCAGGTGAACGGCACCACCGTCATGCCCAGCTCGCGCTCGATCTCGTCCATCAGGTCGAGCGGCTCCTGCACCTCGCGGTCCAGCTTGTTGACGAAGGTGAGGATCGGGGTGTTGCGCGCGCGGCAGACCTGCAGCAGCCGGCGCGTCTGCGGCTCTACGCCGTTGGCCGCGTCGATCACCATCAGCGCCGCATCCACCGCGGTCAGCACGCGGTAGGTATCCTCGGAGAAGTCCTGGTGGCCGGGGGTGTCGAGCAGGTTGATGACGCAGTCGCGGTACTCCATCTGCATGACGGAGGAGGCCACCGAGATGCCGCGCTGCTTCTCGATCTCCATCCAGTCCGACGTCGCATGGCGCGAGGCCTTGCGCGCCTTGACCGAGCCGGCGATCTGGATCGCGCCCGCGAACAGCAGTAGCTTCTCGGTCAGCGTCGTCTTGCCGGCGTCGGGGTGGGAAATGATGGCAAACGTGCGTCTACGCCTGACTTCATCGGTGATCCGTTCGCTCGACATCTCTTCCCTGACCCCGTCATGTACGCGGCCATGTACGCGTTCCCAAAGGTGCCCATGGCGCGGTGCATTTCGGCCTCGGTGCCCAGGCCGGAGCACATCCCCGGCGCGATCGGCGATTCTAGGTTCCGAGCGGTACCGGGCGCGTCGCGGCGCAACACGTCAGCGGCTTGCTGCCCGGGCCGTCCGCTTTGACGTAGGCGTGGCCCCGGCCCATCTGCACGGCAGCCGACGGACTTTCGAGGCCGCGCTCGCCGTCATGGCGCAGGACGTTCAGGTGCAACGGGTCGGGCCACCCGTTGGGACTCGACGCGCCGCTGCGGGCGGCGGGCATGGGGCATCGGGCGGGACGGCCCGCCGTCAGGCTCGTCCAGGTCGAGTGCGAGCCTGAGTATGGGTCGGATGCCGTTCGTTCGAACAGCATGAGTCCGGCGGTCGCCGCTGCCCGCAACCTACGACCTCAGCCGCTTGACTCCGTCGAGCCGGCAGGCCACCACCGCGTTGCGCAGCGCGGCGATCGCCTCGTATCGGGTGAAGCTGCGGCGCCAGGCCAGCACGACGCGGCGCGTCGGCACCGGCGGCTCGAAGGCAATATAGGTCACATGCTCCTGCGGTGTGGCGGGAACGCTGAGCTGCGGCACCACCGTCACGCCCATGCCCGAGGCCACCATGTGCGTGATGGTCTCGAGCGACGAGCCCTCGAAGCTCTTGCGGATGCCCTCGGCGTTGCTCGAAAAGCGCGCGAACTCGGGGCAGACCTCGAGCACGTGGTCGCGAAAACAGTGGCCGGTGCCGAGCAGCAGCATGGTCTCCTGCTTCAACTGCTCGGCGCTGATGCGCTTGCGCCGCGCCAGCGCGTGCTGCCTGGGCAGCGCGATCATGAACGGCTCGTCGTAGAGCGGCGCGATGGCCAGCCCGGTGTCCGGAAACGGCTCGGCCAGGATCGCGCAGTCGAGCTCGCCGGTGCGCAGCATGTCGAGCAGCCGGACCGTGAAGTTCTCCTGCAGCATCAGCGGCATCTGCGGCGTTCGCGCGATGACCTGGCGCACCAGCTCGGGCAGCAGGTAGGGGCCGATGGTGTAGATGATGCCCAGCCGCAGCACACCGGCCAGCGGGTCCTTGCCCCGCTTGGCGATCTCCTTGATCGCGGCGGCCTGCTCGAGCACCGATTGCGCCTGGCGCACGATCGCCTCGCCCAGCGGCGTGACGCTGACCTCCGCCGCGCCTCGCTCGAACAGTCGGACGTCGAGCTCCTCCTCGAGCTTCTTGATCGCCACCGACAGCGTGGGCTGCGAGACGAAGCAGGCCTCGGCGGCGCGGCCGAAGTGCTTCTCGCGCGCGACGGCGACGATGTAGCGCAGCTCGGTGAGGGTCATGGGCGGCTGATTCTGCCTCGCCGTCGCTGCGCTGCGTGGCCGTTCGTGGTGCAGTCCGCGAGAAGCGCTCACGCGCATCGGAACCCGGTTCCGAACCTGGGACATACCCTGATGCAGCCGCATGGCCGATGTCGACATCGAGTGGCGCTGCCGCGTCAATCCTCCCTGTACAAACCGGTCGTTTCGACCGACCCGAAGGGCGCCGCGCAGGCCGCCGTCGGCAGCCCCCTCATCCGTGGGGTCAACCGAACACGAATTGCGCCATGTCAACTATCCTGAAAACCCCAGGCTGTGGACGGCAACCGGCGCCAGGCGCTGTGCGGCGCCGGCTTCGCCTGGCCAGGCGAGTCGACCGCATTCGGGCACCGTCGACGAGTTGCCGGGTCGGGCTGTCCGTCCAACCGTTGTTGTCGCCAACCGCACCAGGAGCTGCACCGATGAAACGAACAAAGCTGGCGGCACTCACCGCCGCCGCGACCGCGCTGGCCGTGCCGATGACCGCCGCGGCCGGCATCGTCTGGAATGAATCCGGCCTGCTCGGCGCGGGGGACTCGCTGGCGACGGCGCAGGTGGTGCTCGACACCGTACTCAACCCGCTCGACGAGATCCGCGGCACGCTGACATCGACGACGCCGGTCGGCGGCGGGCCGATCTACCAGGTCGACCTTTTCAAGATCCGCATCGACGACTTCGCTGCCTTCTCGGCGCGCACCGTCAGCCCGACGGCCTTCGACACCGCGCTGTACCTGTTCGACTCGGCCGGCCTGGGCGTCTACATGAATGACGACAACGGGGTGGATTCGTTGTCCGAGTTGCCGGTCGGCGACCCCGGCGGCCCGACCGCCATCGGCGACTACTTCCTCGCCATCGCCTTTGGTGGCTATGTTGCAAACGACGCGTCCAATCTGTCGGTGTTCCTGGCTGGCGGATTCACCGATGTGCTGGCGCGCGACCCCACCGCCGGGCCGCTGAGCGGCTGGACGCCGGGCTTCGCTGCCCAGACCGAGTCTGCGTTCGGCTACGACATCGTGCTGACCGGCACGACCAACGTGCCCGAGCCCGGCAGCATCGCTCTGGTGCTGGCCGGAGGCATCGCCGCCTGGCTGTCGCGACGCCCGTCGCGCAAGGCCAGGGGCCCGTCCGTCGCCGCGGCTTGACCCGGCCGCCATCGAATCCACCGGAGAAGCGAATGATCCAACACAAGCTTGCGAAGAACGCGCTGCTGCTGGGCATGCTGCTCGCGGCCAGCGCCGCGTCGATCGCGCAGTCGCCCGTTGCGGCCGACGTGTCGGCGCTGGCACTGCCGGCGCCGGTGGCCGGCGTGCAGCCGTCCAGGCTGCGCCAGCAGTTCGGGCCGGTGCAGGTGGCCGTCCGACTCGCCGACAAGCCGCTGGCGCTCGTCGTCGGCGCCAATGCCAGGCGCCTGGGCAGCACGATGTCGCTGACGCAGCGCCGGGCCTACATGGCCGCGCTGAAGACCAAGCAGGACGCGCTGATGGCGCAGATCGGCGCGCTCGGCGGCACCGAGCTGGCCCGCGTCGGCAAGGCCTACAACGCGTTGGTGATCTCGGTCGACGCCTCCAGGCTGCCGCAGATCGCCAGGCTGCCCGGCGTGACGGCGCTGCGCCCGGTGGTCGACCACCAGATCTCGCTGGCCACGACCGTCCCCTACATCGGCGCCAAGGCGCTGCAGGACCTCGGCCTGACCGGCGCCGGCGTAAAGATCGCGGTGCTCGATTCGGGCATCGACTACACGCACCGCAACCTCGGCGGTTCCGGGTTGGTGGCCGACTTCAACACGGCCAAGACGGCTGCGGCAGGCGTGCCGCCGGCGGGCCTGTTCCCGACCGCGAAGGTGATCGGCGGCTACGACTTCGTCGGCGAGACCTGGCCGAACACCGCGCTGGCGCCGGATGCGAACCCGATCGATGCCGGCACCGGCTCGGGCCACGGCACGCACGTGGCCGACATCGCCGCCGGCGCCAGCCTGGACGGCACGCACAAGGGCGTGGCACCGGGCGCAGCGCTCTATGCGGTCAAGGTGTGCAGCAGCGTGGCCACCAGTTGCAGCGGCGTGGCGATCCTGCAGGGGCTGGACTGGGTGATCGACCCGCACGGCGACCTCAGTTTCACCGACGCCGCCGACGTCGTGAACCTGTCGCTGGGGGCCAACTACGGCCAGCGCGAGAACCCGTCGACCGAGGCGGTCTCCAACGTCGTTCGCTTCGGCATCGTCGCGGCCATCGCCGCCGGCAACGCCGGCGACCGGCCCTACATCGTCAGCTCGCCGTCGAACGCGCCCGAGGCCATCAGCGTCGCGCAGACCTCGATGCCGGGCGAAATGGCAATTCCACTGGTCGTCAATTCGCCGGCCAGCATCGCCGGCGTCTATGGCAACACCGCCGCCGTCGACTGGGCACCCGTCAGCGGCACGACGAGCGGCGACGTCGCGTTCGTCGGTCGGGGTTGCCCGGCCGGAAGCATTTCGCCCGGCAGTGCCGAGGATGCCTACCTTGCGAGCCCCGCCGGCAAGATCGCGTTGATCGACCGCGGCGCATGCGCGGTGAGCCTGAAGGTCGACCGCGCGGCCGCGGCCGGTGCGACGGCGGTGATCATCGGCCTGGTGGCGTCGGGCGATGCGATCAGCTTCTCCAATGGTGGGGGCGCGAGCTTCGTGCCGACGCTGGTGATCCAGCAGTCGCTGTCCAGCGTCATCAAGGCCAACCTGGCCGCACCGGTCAACGTCACGATGTCAGCTGCGAACGGGATTTCGCTGGCCGGCAGCATGGCATCGACCTCGGCGCGCGGCCCGAGCTTCAACTTCGCGACCATCAAGCCCGAGATCGGAGCGCCCGGCGCGTCGGTATCGGCGTTGAACGGCACGGGAGGCAGTGAAGGTGGATTCGGCGGCACCTCGGGCGCCACGCCGATGATCGCCGGCTCGGCCGCACTGCTGCTGCAGAAGTACCCGAGCGCCACGCCGCCGGAGGTCAAGTCGCGACTGATGAACTCGGCCAACCAGGCCGTCTACACCAATGCGGCCACCTTGCCTGGCCAGCTCGCGCCGATCTCGCGCATCGGCGGCGGCGAGGTCCGCGTCGACAAGGCCGCCGGCGTCACCACCGGCATCTGGGACGCGACCAACCCGTACAACGTCGGCCTGTCGTTCGGCACGCTGCGCGCCATCGGCATCACGACGCTGAGCAAGAAGGTCGCGGTGCGCAACTACAGCGCTGCGCCGCGGACGTACACGATCACCAAGTCGTTCCGCTACGCCGACGACGCCGCCAGCGGCGCGGTGCAGCTCAGCGCGCCGGCGACGATCACGGTGCCGGCCAACGCCAGCGCCGCCTTCCTGTTGACGGCGCGGGTCGATGCCTCTGTGCTGCCGGCATGGAACCTGGGATCGGCCTCGAACCAGGGCACCGGCGCGCTGCTGCAGGGCGTCGAGTTCGACGGCTATGTCACGGTGGCCGACGCGACCGACGGCGCCAGCGTGCCGTGGCACATCCTGCCGCACAAGGCGCACAACGTCGTCACAGACACCAGCGTGTCGCTGGGCGGCAGCGGCAGCGGTACGCTAAATGCGACGAACGTCGGCGGAGCGATTCCAGGCAGTACCAGCGTGTTCGCGCTCACCGGCACCAGCCCGAAGAGCGCGACCGTGCTGCCGCCGTACGGCGGCGGTCAGGTGCTGGTCGACATGAAGGCCGCAGGCGTGCGGCCGGCCAGCAGCGGCGGTGCGCTGGCGGTGCAGTTTGCCGTCGCCACCTTCAGCGACCATGCGCACCCGGCCTACCCGGCCGAGTACGACATCTACGTCGACTCGAACAACGATGGCGTGTGGGACTATGTCATCTACAACCCGGAGAACGGCGGTTTCGGCGCGACCGGCCAGACCCTCGTCACCGCCTGCAACCTCACGACCAACGCCTGCGTCACGCGGTTCTTCGCCAGCGCCGACCTCAACTCGTCGAGCATGATCATGACGGTGCTGGGTTCGGACATCGGCATCACCGATCCATCGCAGACCTTCAAGTTCGCGGTCAACTCGTTCGACAACTACTTCACAGGCGACCTGACCGACTCGATCGGCACCATGACGCACACGCTGGCGACGCCGAAGTACAGCGCGAATGCCGCGTCGTTCGCCACGCCGATCAACGGCGCCGCGGCATTGACCGTGGGCGCGGTGGCCGGCGGCGACGTGGCCTCGCCGTCGCAATCCGGCCTGCTGCTGATGCACGGCAACGCCAGGACCGGGCGCGAGTCGGACCTGGTGAGCGTGACGCCGTAGCTCGAGTGGACGCAGCCGGGGGCGCCTGCCGCGCACCCCGCGAGGCCACTGCGGCGCGAGTCGCGGTGGCTTTCCTGTTCGCGGGCCGCGCTATTGCGTCGGCGCGACGTCCGTGCTCCGGTTCTGGCGCAACCGGCAGCGCCCCGTCGACGGCGTCGTGCCTGCCGCGGGGCCGGGCCGTGCGCAGACGGCTCCAGGGTCGGGCAACACGCGGCAGGTCGACGGATCGCGACCGTAGGGCAGCCTGCGGCCCTGTCGGGCGGCGTCGCGCGCCGCGGCCTCACGCAGCGCCGCCGCATCGCTACGCAGGCTCGACCACGCGAGGTAGGACGCCGGCCCGCCGCAGGCGCTGACGCCGATGGCGAGCGTGTGGCACTGGGCGTCGCGGGTGCAGGCCGCGTCGCCGATCAGCCGCCCCAACTCCTTCGTCGCATCGTCGGCGGCCGCTGTCGGTGGCAGCCAGGCGGCGACCCAACATGCGACCGCGCACCAGAAGATGAAACGGTGTCGGTTGCCCATGGTGTGATGCTCGTCGGTTCCGCTGCACCGTGCAAGCCGTCCGCCTTGGGCAGCGGCGGCTTGGGCCGCCGCCCGATGTGGCGCTGTCGCGCAGGCATGCGTTGAAACCGTGCGCGATGCGCGATGTGCCGTTGCCTCTGGCGTTCAGGCCTTCAGGTACTCCGCCCGCGTATCGAGCCAGCGCGCCACGTGCGCGCGTGCCGCGTCGGGGTGCTGGTCGAGCAGCAGGCGCGCTGCACGGCGTGCCTGCTGCAGCAGCGCGGCGTCCTCGGCCAGGTCGGCGAAGCGCAGCAGCGCGTCGCCGCTCTGGCGCGCGCCCATGAACTCGCCGGGGCCGCGGATCTCGAGGTCGCGCCGGGCGATCTCGAAGCCGTCGCTGGTCTCGACGATCGCGCGCAGCCGCTCCTTGGCCGTGGCCGACAGCGGCGCCGCGTACAGAAGCACGCACACGCTGGCCGCCGCGCCGCGGCCGACGCGGCCGCGCAACTGGTGCAACTGCGACAGGCCGAAACGCTCGGCGTGCTCGACCACCATCAGGCTGGCGTTGGGCACGTCGACGCCGACCTCGATCACCGTCGTGGCCACCAGCAGCGCGGTCTGGCCGCGCACGAACTGCGCCATCACCGCGGCCTTCTCGGCCGCCGGCATGCGCCCGTGCAGCAGGCCCACCGCGTGGCCGGGCAGCGCCTCGCACAGCCGCTGGTAGGTCTCGGTGGCGTTCTTCAGGTCGAGCTTCTCGCTCTCCTCGATCAGCGGGCAGACCCAGTACACCTGCCGCCCCTGCGCCAGCTCGTCGCCGATGCGCGCCACCACTTCGGCGCGCCGCGTGTCGGCGAAGACCTTGGTCAGCACGGGGGTGCGCCCGGGCGGCAGCTCGTCGATCGTGCTGACGTCCAGATCGGCGAAATAGCTCATCGCCAGCGTGCGCGGGATCGGCGTCGCGCTCATCATCAGCAGGTGCGGTTCGAGCGGCGTCGTGCGCGGGTCTGCGCCGGTCGCGGCGCGGCCATCGCCATGCGCTGGATCGCTGACCGACCCGGGCACCGCCTGCTCGACCAGCTTGCGCCGCAGCGCCAGCCGCTGCGCGACGCCGAAGCGGTGCTGCTCGTCGATGATCGCCAGGCCGAGTCGCGCGAAGCGCACGTCGTCCTGGATCACCGCGTGGGTGCCGACGACCAGCATCGCCTCGCCCGAGGCAACACGCTCGACCATGCTCCGGCGCTCGCGCCCCTTGCGGCTGCCGGTGAGCCAGGCCACGCCGCCGTGCTCGCGGTCGACGAGCGGCTGCATCCACTGCACCAGCTTGCGGAAGTGCTGCTCGGCCAGGATCTCGGTGGGCGCCATCAGCGCGCACTGCCAGCCGGCATCGATCGCCAGCGCCGCAGCCAGCGCCGCGACCACCGTCTTGCCCGAGCCGACGTCGCCCTGCAGCAGGCGGTGCATCGGCACGGCAGCGGCGGTGCCGCGACCACCACTGCTACCACCCGGCGCACTCGCATCCGCACCAGCTCCGGCTCCTGCGCCGCCCAGTGCTTGCGTGCCCGTGCCGGCAAGCGCCTGCGCGCCTGTACCGGCCAGCGGATGCGCGCGAGCGAGGTCGGCGGCGATCTCGTCGGCGACGCGGCGCTGTGCCGCCGTCAGCGTGAACGGCAACGCCGCCAGCAGCTGCTCGTGCAGCCCGTGCGGCCGTGCCACGAGCGCCGGCGCCATCAGCCGCGCGCGCTCGCGCTTGGCCGTGAGCTGCGAGAGCTGCTGCGCCAGCAGCTCCTCGAACTTCAGCCGCTGCCAGGCCGGATGGCGGCGGTCTTCGAGCATGGCCAGCGCCGCCGACGGCGGCGGGTGATGCAGCCACTGCAGCGCCTCGCGCAGCGGCGGCAGTCCGGGCGGCAGCGCCTGCGGCGGCAGCAGCTCGTCGAGCGGCGCGCGCTGCAGCGCGCTGGACACGGCTTTTCGCAGATAGGCCTGCGGCAGTTGCGCGCTGGTCGGGTAGACCGGCGTCAGCGCCACGGCCAGCGGCGTGTGCTCGTCCACTACCTTGAACTGCGGGTGCACCATCTCGCGCCCGAAGAAGCCCGTGCGCGGTTCGCCGCGCACGCGGATGCGCGCGCCGCTGGCAAAGGCCTTCTGCTGCGAGGCATAGAAGTGCAGGAAGCGCAGCACCAGCCCGGCGCCGGCGTCCTCGATGCGCACCACGAGCTGCCGGCGCGGCCGAGTCTCGACACGGGCTTCGCGCACCACGCCCTCGACCTGCACCGATTCGCCGTCGCGCGCCTGGGCGATCGGCGTGATGCGGGTCTCGTCCTCGTAGCGCAGCGGCAGATGCAGCGCGAGGTCGATGTCGCGCCGCAGGCCGAGCTTTTCCAGCGCCCGCTGCGGCGCCGACTTCACGCGCTGCGCAGCGGGGGCGGCGTCGGTCTCGGGCATGGCGCGATTCTGCCGCGGTGCCCTTCTCGCATTGACCCGGCGCGGTCGTGCGCGTACATCGAAAGGAACCCTTCGACGACCCGGCGGTGGGCAGCCGTACGGCGCGGGCGGCGGACACGGGGTGCGTCCCGGTGCATCGGCCCGGACGCAGGCCGGCGGTATCTGCGGCCCATGACGGGCGGGCAGACGCTCGGGGCCCGGGCCGGCACGCCTGGACACGCAGCGTCCCCCGCGGCGACGACACCCGCCGGCGGCACGGGCGCGGCGCGCGCGCCGCCGACCGCTGCACCGGAATCGATAATCGAGGCATCGACACCCGGAGGACCCTCGATGTTCCAGCATGTGCAGCCCTATGCGGGCGACCCGATCTTCGCGCTCGTCGATGCCTTCAACGGCGACGCACGGGCGCACAAGGTCAACCTGTCGATCGGCATCTACTTCGACGAGCAGGGCAGGCTGCCGGTGCTGGCCAGCGTGCGCGAGGCCGAAGCGCGCATCCTGGCCGAGGACGGCCCCAAGCCCTACCTGCCGATGGAGGGTGCGGCCGACACCTGCCGGAGGGCGCAGGCGTTGCTGCTGGGGGCGGATCACCCGGCACTGGCGGCCGGTCGTGTCGCGACGATCCAGAGCGTGGGCTCGTCGGGCGGCCTCAAGGTCGGCGCCGACTTCCTGCGCACCTGGCTGCCCGGCAGCGCGGTGTGGGTCAGCGACCCGACCTGGGACAACCACCGCTCGATGTTCGAGGGCAGCGGTTTCACGGTGCACACCTACCCGTACTACGGCGACGCACGTGCCGGCGTGGCAGGCGCTGGCGGCGCAGCCGGCGGCGTGCGCTTCGACGCCATGCTCGACACGCTGCGCGCGCTGCCGCCCAAGAGCATCGTGCTGCTGCATGCCTGCTGCCACAACCCGACCGGCGTCGACCTGACGCGGGCGCAGTGGGACGCGCTGATTCCGGTGCTGCGCGAACGCGAGCTGCTGGCCTACCTCGACCTGGCCTACCAGGGCTTCGGCGCTGGCATCGCCGAGGACGCCTACGCGGTGCGCGCGCTGGCCGACGCGGGCCTGACCTTCTTCGTCGCGAACTCGTTCTCCAAGAGCATGAGCGTCTACGGCGAGCGCTGCGGCGCGCTCACTGCCGTCTGCGCCGATGCCGACGAGGCCGCGCTGGTGCTGGGCCAGTTGCGCTTCACGGTGCGGCGCATCTACTCGAGCCCGGGGCTGCACGCGGCACGCATCGTCGCGCACGTGCTCGGCGACGCCGACCTGCGTGCGCGATGGGAGGGCGAGCTCGCGGCGATGCGCGAACGCATTGCCGCGATGCGCCGCGCGCTGCACGATCGGCTGGCGGCGCTGGTGCCGGGGCGCGACTTCGGCTACCTGCTGCGCCAGCGCGGCATGTTCAGCTACACCGGCCTCGCCGCGGCGCAGGTCGACCGGCTGCGCGCCGAGCAAGCCGTCTACCTGCTGCGCTCGGGGCGCCTGTGCGTGGCCGGGCTCAACGCCGGCAACGTCGACCGCACGGCCGAGGCGATGGCCGCGGTCTACGGCTGAGAGCCGCCCGGTCCGGAGTCGCGCGCGTGGCGGCGGCCGCAGGGCGGGCTACTTCTTCCTCAGTCCGGCGCCATCGGCGATGACGACATCGCCGGCCTTGACCTTCGGATCCTTGTCCAGCTCGTAGCGCTTGCTGGCGCCGTCACGCTGCGTCGCGGTGACGACCCAGACGGTGTGCTTCTTGACGCGCTTCTCGATCTCGTTGCCGAGCAGGCCGCCGAGCGCCGCACCGCCGACGGTGGCGACCGTGCTGTCGCCCATCCTGTTGCCGACGACTCCGCCGGCGACCGCGCCACCCACCGCGCCGACGCCGCTGGCCTTGCCCTTGCGCTTCTCGGTGTCGACCGAGGTGACCACGGCACAGGTGTCGCACAGCGCAGCGAGCTGCCTGGTCGTGGGCTGGTAAGGCTCGGCCGCGTGCGCAGCTACCGGGAACAACACCACACCCAGCACTGAAACGAGGAACCTCATGGCCTGCACTCCTTGCATGGGACGACGGAGGTGATCTTACGCAGATGCGGCGACGGCGTGACCGTGGTCAGAGCAACGCCGCGAGCTGCCGCGCGGCGAGCGCGGCGTCGCGCCCTTCGGCCGCGGCCCAGGCCTGCAACTGGTCGCCGCCGATGTGGCCGACGTTGAAGTAGCACGCCGCCGGGTGCGCCAGGTAGAAGCCGCTGACGCTGGCCGCCGGCGTCATCGCCAGGCTCTCGGTCAGCGCCATGCCGATCGCGCCGGCGTCGAGGACCTGGAACATCGCGCGCTTGACGCCGTGGTCCGGGCAGGCCGGGTAGCCCGGCGCCGGGCGGATGCCACGGTACTGTTCGGCGATCAGCTCCGGCGTCGACAGCGCCTCCTGCGGCGCATAGCCCCACAGCTCGGTACGAACGCGCTGGTGCAGCCGCTCGGCGAAGGCTTCGGCCAGGCGGTCGGCCAGCGCCTTGAACATGATCGCGCTGTAGTCGTCATGGTCGGCTTCGAACTGGCGCAGCTGCCGCTCGATGCACAGCCCGGCGGTGACCGCAAACAGTCCGATGTAGTCGGCGGCCACCCCCCTGGGTGCGATGAAGTCGGCCAGGCTGCGGTTGGGTCGCTGCACGCCATCGACGACCGGCCTCACGGTCTGGTTGCGCAGCGGGCGCCACGCCATCAGCACCTGCTGGCGTGACGCGTCGGCATAGATCTCGACCGTGTCGTCGTCGACGCTGTTCGCCGGCAGCAGCGCGATGACCCCGGCGGCGTGCAGCCAGCGGCCGGCGATGGCCCGCTGCAGCAGGTGCCTGGCGTCGCTGAAGACGCGCGTGGCCTCGGGACCGACGACCTCGTCGCGCAGGATCTCGGGGAAGCGCCCGGCCAGGTCCCAGGTCTGGAACAGCGGACCCCAGTCGATGCAGGCAGCCAGCTCGGCGAGGTCGTAGTTGCGGAAGACGCGGCGGCCGATGAACTTCGGCTGCGGCGGAACGTAGGCCGACCAGTCGATGGCGTGCTTGTTGGCGCGCGCCTGGCTCCAGGTGACGAGTGGCGAGGCCTTCTTGTCGGCATGCTGCCGGCGCACGCGCTCGTAGTCGGCGTGCAGCTCGCCGATGAACCGGGCCGCGCGCTCGTGCGAAAGCAGGTCTGCGCAGACGCCGACCGAGCGCGACGCGTCGGGAACGTAGACCACCGGGCCTTCGTAGTGCGGCGCGATCTTCACCGCGGTGTGCACGCGGCTGCAGGTGGCGCCGCCGATCAGCAGCGGGATCTTGCGCACCCGGAACCACTCGTCGCGCTGCATCTCGGTGGCCACGTGCTGCATCTCCTCGAGGCTGGGCGTGATCAGCCCCGACAGGCCGATGATGTCGGCGCCCTCGACGCGTGCCTTGGCCAGGATGTCCTGGCACGGCACCATCACGCCCATGTTGACGACCTCGAAGTTGTTGCACTGGAGCACGACGGTGACGATGTTCTTGCCGATGTCGTGCACGTCGCCCTTGACGGTGGCGATGACGATCCTGCCCTTGGACTTGACCTCGCCGCCGGCGTCCTGCAGCGCCTTCTTCTCGGCCTCGATGTAGGGCAGCAAGTGCGCCACCGCCTGCTTCATCACGCGCGCGCTCTTGACCACCTGAGGCAGGAACATCTTGCCGGCGCCGAACAGGTCGCCCACCGTGCTCATGCCGGCCATCAGCGGGCCCTCGATGACGTGCAGCGGGCGCCCGCCCGCGGCGCGGATGCGCTGCCAGCACTCTTCGGTGTCGGCGACGATGAAGTCGGTGATGCCGTGCACCAGGGCATGCGCCAGCCGCTCGTCGACCCCGGCCTTGCGCCAGGCCAGCCGCGCCGTCTCGTCGCGCGCCGCGCCCTTGGCCGCGTCGGCCACCTCGAGCAGGCGCTCGGTCGGGTTCAGCGGCGCCTCGCCGGACCGGTACGCCGGCGTGCGGTTGAGCACGACGTCCTCGACGCGCTCGCGCAGCACCGGGTCGAGGTCGTCGTAGACGCCGACCATGCCGGCGTTGACGATGCCCATGTCCAGGCCCGCCTCGATCGCGTGGTACAGGAACACGGTGTGGATCGCCGCGCGCACCGGGTCGTTGCCGCGCAGGCTGAACGAGACGTTCGAGACGCCGCCCGACACCTTGGCGCCCGGCAGATGCGCCTTGATCCAGCGCGTGGCTTCGATGAAGTCGACCGCGTAGTTGGCGTGCTCGTCGATGCCGGTGGCGATGGCGAAGATGTTGGGATCGAAGATGATGTCCTCGGCCGGGAAGCCCACTTCGTCGACCAGCAGCCGGTAGGCGCGCTCGCAGATCGCGGTCTTGCGCGCCAGGGTGTCGGCCTGGCCGTGCTCGTCGAACGCCATCACGACGGCGGCGGCGCCATAACGCCGCACCAGCGCGGCCTGGCGGCGGAACTCGGCCGCGCCCCCCTTCAGCGAGATCGAGTTGACGATGCCCTTGCCCTGCAGGCACTTCAGCCCGGCCTCGATCACGCTCCATTGGCTCGAGTCGATCATGATCGGCACGCGCGCGATCTCGGGCTCGCTGGCCACGAGCCTGAGGAAGCGCTCCATCGCCGCGGCGCTGTCGAGCATCGCCTCGTCCATGTTGACGTCGATGACCTGCGCGCCGTTGTCGACCTGCTGGCGCGCCACCGACAGCGCGTCCTCGAAGCGGCCCTCGAGAATCATGCGCGCGAAGGCGCGCGAGCCGGTGACGTTGGTGCGCTCGCCGATGTTGACGAACAGGTGGCGCGCGCCGATCGTCACCGGCTCGAGGCCGGCCAGACGCAGCGGCGGGACGGTGTCGAGGCGGGTGCTGTGCGTGGCGCTGGAGTTGGCGTCGGTCATGAGGGGCGGCACGGATCGATCAGACCTGCTGCGGCGCCCGGCTCACCCGGCGCGCCTGCGCATCAGGCGGTGGGTGAGCGCCGTTGCCTGGCACGACGGCTGCTGCCGCCCCACCCTTTCCGAGCCTGGCGGCAGGCCCCTGCGCGGGCAGGCCCGGCCGTCGCAACGCTCCTCGGAAGAATGCGCATTCTACGGACGACGCCTTCGGGATTGCGCGACGAGTCACGCGCCTTGCCGGCGTCGCCGGGCCGACGCAGGGGTCGTGCGCCCCGCTGGGGCAAGCCGGCCCGGGAACGGTCCGTCGCGCGATGCGAGCCGCCCGTGCGATGTGCCGCTGGCAGGCCGCGTGCGACGGTGCAGGAGGTCCTGGCGCGGGACGCGACCCGGACGATCAGCCATGACTTCCCGCGCGCTGCGGTCCCTGCGCGGGCCGGCGGCGCGGATCGCCTTGGCACGGCCGGGCCCGAGGTCGCCGCCGCGCCTGGCCAGCCGCTTCGTGACGCGCCGTGCCGTGTGCCGGTCAATGACATCGAGCGCCGCGTCGGCGCTGCCGACTGTTTCGCCGACCCGGAACCGACGGTCACCAGGAACGCCGGCGATGTGGAACACCGATGGGCCGGACGAGAGCCCAGGCTGGCGATTCAGGTGCTCGCATCGTGCACTGCCGCCGACGGCCGCCGCAACAGGTCCGGTGCCTGCCGGCGGTTGCCGACGCTGGCCGTCTCGGCGGCGCACCGCTTCACGTTTGATCACCGGTATTACCTGGCGTGTCGGTTCACCCGTCGTGCTGCGCGCTGCAATGCGGGCATGAAGCTGCACTGCGTCGCATTGACCTTGCTTGTTGCCGGCTGCACGAGCGCGCCGATGACGCCGGCACCGAATGCGCCTGCCCCATCGGCCCCGGGCGGGACGCAGCCCCGGCCGGCCCGGCCGGATGCACTGGTCGGCGAGCAGCGCTGGCTGGCGGCGTGGTTCGCGGGCACACCGGTGCGGGTCGATGCCGACGCCGGCGGCGGCGTGCGGGTGCAGGTACCGCTGCGGTATGCCTTCGACGACGCAACGAGCGAGCCCAGGCCGCCGCTGCGCGCCGTGCTCGACCGGCTCGGTCAGAGCCTGCAGCGCCAGCCGAGCGCGCGCCTGAGCGTCGACGCGCCCGGGCCAAACGCGCACGGACGCGCGCTGGCGGTGCGCCTGTACCTGCAGTCACGTGGCGTGGCAGCCTACCGGGTCGTCGCGGGGAGCGCGGCACCGGCCGCTGGCGTCAGCCTGAGGCTCGGCCTGGCACCGTCCGCGATCGAGCGGCTGTAGATCGGGCGGTCCGGCCGTGTCGCCTGGCCGCGCGGCAACCACACTGCCGCCTCCGATCGCTGCAACACAGCGGCAACGATCGGTCGTGCCGCGGCCAGCCGCAGCGGCGCGGGTCGAGGGCACGACGCGACGGGCACGCGGCCGGCAAATCGCGTTAGCCTTGGGCGCATGCCACGGCCCCGCGAGAACGCCATGCTGATCCACAACGCCACCCTGCCCGACGGCCGCACCGGCGTCGACCTGCTCGTGCGCGACGGCCGCTTCGTCGCCATTGGCGCCAACCTGCAGGCGCCCGAGGGCGCGCGCGTGCTCGAGGCGGACGGCTGGCTGCTCAGCCCACCGTTCGTCGACGCGCACTTCCATCTCGACGCCACCTTGAGCTACGGCCTGCCGCGCGTCAACCGCAGCGGCACGCTGCGCGAGGGCATTGCGCTGTGGGGCGAGTTGAAACCGCTGCTGACGCAGGACGCACTCGTCGAGCGGGCATTGCAGTACTGCGACTGGGCGGTGGCCAAGGGGCTGCTGGCGATCCGCTCGCACGTCGATGTCTGCGACGACCGGCTGCTCGCGGTGGAGGCGCTGCTGCAGGTGCGCGAGCGGGTGCGGCCCTACCTCGACCTGCAACTCGTGGCCTTCCCGCAGGACGGGCTGCTGCGCTCGCCGCATGCGCTGGCCAACCTCGAGCGCGCGCTCGACCGGGGCGTCGACGTGGTCGGCGGCATCCCGCATTTCGAGCGCACGGCCGAGCAGGGCGCGCACAGCGTCGAGCGGCTGTGCGAGATCGCCGCGGCGCGCGGGTTGCGCGCCGACCTGCACTGCGACGAGAGCGACGACCCGCTGTCGCGCCACATCGAGACGCTGGCCTTGCACGCGCAGCGCCTCGGGCTGCAGGGGCGCGTCACCGGCTCGCACCTGACGTCGATGCACTCGATGGACAACGACTACGCCGCCAAGCTGATCGGGCTCATCGCCGAGGCCGGTGTGCACGCCGTGGCCAACCCGCTCATCAACATCACGCTGCAAGGCCGGCACGACAGCTACCCCAAGCGGCGCGGCATGACGCGCGTGCCCGAGCTGCTGGCCGCCGGCGTCAACGTCGCCTTCGGCCACGACTGCGTGCTCGACCCGTGGTACCCGCTCGGTTCGGCCGACATGCTCGAGGTCGCGCAGATGGGGCTGCACGTTGCGCAGATGACCGCGCCGGAGCAGATGCGCGCGTGCTTCGACGCCGTCACCGTCAACGCCGCGCGCGTGCTCGGGCTCGATGGCTACGGCCTCGAGGTCGGCTGCCACGCCGATGCGGTGCTGCTGCAGGCGCGCTCGCCCATCGAGGCGATCCGGCTGCGCGCACCGCGGCTG
>JBBIPS010000017.1:0-20005 GCA_037442725.1 Burkholderiales bacterium
AAGGGTTCGTCGAGCTTGCCCGCTGCCGGTCTGACCTGTCACTGCGTCTTCTGGCTGATGCCTGCTGCGTGATGGATTCGTCGTGTGCTATGCGGCCAGGGGTTCGGCTGTCGTCGGTATCGGCGTCGGCGCCTGTCGGCCCGTGCGTTCAGCCGGATCGCGGGACGTCGCCTGACGCCGGCTGATGTCGGACTCGTCGCCAAGAGCTGGTCTGCCTGACACTGAGGCGACCGGGTCCTGTGATGCATGAAAACCATGCGTTCCTGGATGGACAGATGTCCCGTGAGAAGACAGCCGAAGACTGAGAACGCCTCACATCGAGGTCTCATCGTTCTTGCAACGGTGAATTCCCAGGGTTTGCACTGAGTCGGTTCGGGACGGCACGGCGATTGCTGACGGCCAGGCGAGACCCCTGTCGCCCACCGATCGGCGACGCACCGCTCACCTGGAGACCCACCTCATGAAACGTCGCAACCTTCCCCTTGCCGCGCTGGCCTGCGCCGCCGCCCTGGCCGCGCTGGTGCCGGCTGCACAGGCCCAGACCGGCGATATCCGCATCGCTCACGTGCACAGCCTGACCGGACCGCTCGAGGCCTACGGCAAGCAGACGACCACCGGCTTCATGCTCGGGCTCGACTACGCCACCGGCGGCACGATGAAGGTGGCCGGCAGGAAGCTGGTCGTGATCGAGAAGGACGACCAGGGCAAGCCCGACCTGGGCAAGAGCCTGCTCGCCGCCGCGTACGGCGACGACAAGGCCGACATCGCCGTCGGCCCCACCTCGTCGGGCGTGGCGCTGGCGATGCTGCCGGTGGCCGAGGAGTACAGGAAGATCCTGCTCGTCGAGCCGGCGGTGGCCGACTCGATCACCGGCGACAAGTGGAACAAGTACATCTTCCGCACCGGCCGCAACAGCTCGCAGGACGCGATCAGCAATGCCGTGGCGCTCGACAAGCCGGGCATCAGCATCGCCACGCTGGCTCAGGACTACGCCTTCGGCCGCGATGGCGTCAAGGCCTTCAAGGAGGCGATCAGGAAGGCCAGGATCGTCCACGAGGAATACCTGCCGACGACGACCACCGACTTCACCGCCGGCGCGCAGCGCATCATCGACAAGTTGAAGGACCTGCCCGGACGCAAGGTGATCTGGATCATCTGGGCCGGCGGCGGCGGCAACCCGTTCAAGATCGCCGACCTTGACCTGAAACGCTACGGCATCGAGATCGCCACCGGAGGCAACATCCTGCCGGCGATGGCCGCGTACAAGAACTTCCCCGGCATGGAAGGCGCCACCTACTACTACTTCGGCATCCCGAAGAACCCGGTCAACGAGTGGCTGGTGGCCAACCACTACCGGCAGTTCAAGGCGCCGCCGGACTTCTTCACTGCCGGCGGCATGAGCGCGGCGATCGCCGTCGTCGAGGCGTTGAAGAAGACCCAGGGCGACACCGCGACGAACAGGCTGATCGCGGCCATGGAGGGCATGAGCTTCCAGACCCCCAAGGGCAGGATGACCTTCCGCAAGGACGACCACCAGGCGATGCAGGACATGTACCACTTCCGCATCAAGGTCGACCCGGCCTTCGCCTGGGGCGTGCCCGAGCTGGTGCGCGAGATCAAGGCCGCCGAAATGGCGGTGCCGATCCGCAACAGGCGCTAACGCCGCAAAGCAGCGACCGGACGGGCTGATCATGGCCGCTGCGGACCGCGCCCCAGACGCAGCCGGCAGCCAGGTGGGCGCCGCTGCGCCCCTGCTCGAAACGCGCGAGCTGACGATCCGCTTCGGCGGCCACGTGGCTGTGGACCATGTCTCGTGCGCCTTCGCAGCCGGCACGCTCACCGCCATCGTCGGCCCCAACGGTGCCGGCAAGACGACCTACTTCAACCTGATCTCGGGCCAGTTGCCGGCCAGCGAAGGGCAGGTGCTGCTCGGTGGTGAGGACATTTCCCGGCTGCCGGCGCCGCTGCGCACCCGGCGCGGTCTGGGCCGCGCGTTCCAGTTGACGCAGTTGTTCCCCAACCTGGGCGCGCGCGAGAACGTGCGGCTGGCGATCCAGGCGCGCGAGGCCGGGCGTGGCCGCGGCGGGCCGCTGGGCGGGATCGACATCTGGCGCGTCTGGCTCGACCGCAAGGCCTGGCTCGACGAGGCGCAGGCGATCCTCGAGCAGGTGCGTCTGGGCGACAAGCACGACGCCCACGCCAGCAGCCTGCCGCACGGCGACCAGCGCAAGCTCGAGGTGGCGCTGCTGATCGCGCTGGAGCCGCGCGTGTTCATGTTCGACGAGCCCACCGCCGGCATGAGCGTCGACGAGGTGCCGGTGATCCTCGACCTGATCCGCGCACTGAAGACACGCCGCGACTGCGCGATCCTGCTCGTCGAGCACAAGATGGACGTCGTGCGCGAGCTCGCCGACCGCATCGTCGTGCTGCACAACGGTGCGCTGGTGGCCGACGGCGAGCCGGCTGCGGTGATCGCCTCGCCGGTGGTGCAGCAGGCCTACCTCGGCATGATTGCGGATGAGGCGGCATGACGGCTTCGCTGCTCGAACTGAACGCGGTGCACACGCACATCGGCGCGTACCACATCCTGCAGGGCGTGGATCTGTCGGTCCCCGCAGGCGAGGTGACGATGCTGCTGGGCCGCAACGGCGCCGGCAAGACAACGACGCTGCGCACCATCATGGGCCTGTGGCCGGCCAGCGCCGGCGAGCTGAGCTTCGACGGTGCGTCGATCAGGGGCCGGGCGACGGCGGACATCGCGTCGCGCGGCATCGCCTACGTGCCCGAGCGCATGGGCGTCTTCGGCGACCTGACGGTGCGCGACAACATGCTGCTGGCCGCGCGCGGTGCGCGCCATGTCGACGAGCTGGATGCGCAGCGGCTCGAATGGATCTTCGGCCTGTTCCCGGCGCTGCGCAAGTTCTGGCTGTTCCCGGCGGGCAAGCTCTCGGGCGGGCAGAAGCAGATGCTCGCGGTGGCGCGAGCGATCGTCGAGCCGCGCGCGCTGATCCTGATCGACGAGCCGAGCAAGGGGCTGGCGCCCGCGATCGTCAACAACCTGATCTCGGCGTTCGGCGAACTCAAGCGCCAGCGCACGACGATTCTGCTCGTCGAGCAGAACTTCCAGATGGCGCGCGCACTCGGCGACACGGTGGCGGTGATGGACAACGGCCGCGTCGTGCACCACGGCGCGATGCGCGAACTGGCCGCCGACGAAGCGCTGCAGCAGCGTCTGCTGGGGCTGGCGCTGGGGGCGCATCAATGAAGGCCAGCACCGCCGCCATGGCGATCCCCCGCGCGCGCTTCGACTGGAAGCCCGTCGCGCTGCTGGCGGCGCTGCTGGCCATCGGCGTGCCGGCCATCGGCAGCCCGAGCACCTGGCTCACGCTCAGCGTCGCGGGGCTGGCGATGGGGCTGATCATCTTCATCATCGCCTCGGGGCTGACGCTGATCTTCGGCCTGATGGACGTGCTCAATTTCGGCCACGGCGTGTTCATCGCGCTCGGCGCCTTCGTCGCCACCAGCGTGATGGGTGGCATGTCGGGCTGGGCCGGCGCCTCGGCCTGGGGCCAGCTCGCAGCGGTGTTCGGCGCGATGCTGCTGGCGATGGCGGCAGCCGGCGCGGTCGGCTGGGCCTTCGAGCGCGTCATCGTGCGCCCCGTCTACGGCCAGCATCTCAAGCAGATCCTGATCACGATGGGCGGCATGATCGTCGGCGAGGAGATCATCAAGGTGATCTGGGGCCCGGAGCAGCGCCCGCTGCCGCTGCCCGAACTGCTGCGCGGCGCCTTCATCTTCGGCGACGCGGCGATCGAGAAGTACCGCCTGCTCGCCGCGGCGATCGGACTGCTGGTGTTCGCCGCGTTGGCCTGGACGCTGGGTCGCACCAAGGTCGGCCTGCTGATCCGCGCCGGCGTGCAGGACCGCGAGATGGTCGAGTCGCTCGGCTACCACATCCGGCGTCTGTTCGTCGGCGTCTTCGTCGCCGGCTCGGCGCTGGCCGGCATGGGCGGCGTGCTCTGGGGGCTGTACCAGCAGAACGTCACGCCGCAGATCGGCAGCCAGGTCAACATCCTGATCTTCATCGTCATCATCATCGGCGGTCTGGGCTCGACGCTCGGCTGCTTCGTCGGCGCGCTCGCGGTCGGGCTGATGGCCAACTACACCGGCTACCTGGCGCCCAAGGTGGCGCTGTTCTCGAACATCGCGCTGATGGCGGCGATCCTGCTGTGGCGACCGCAGGGCCTGTATCCGGTGTCGAATCGATGAGCCCGCGCCGGCAGGAGTGGCCCGCATGCTGAACCGTCTGCTCTCGCACGACCTGCCGCGCAGCCGCTGGCTGACGCTGGTGCTGGTGGCCATCGTGCTGGCGCTGGCGTTGGCGCCGTTCGTCTTTCCCGGCAGCAAGGCGCTCGGCGTGGCGGCCAAGATGCTGGTGTTCATCCTGCTGGTGGCCAGCTACGACCTGCTGCTCGGCTACACCGGCATCGTCAGCTTCGCGCACACGATGTTCTTCGGCATCGGTGCCTACGGCGTCGCGGTGGCGAGCACGCGGCTCGGCGCGGGCTGGGCCGCGGTGCTGGCCGGCAGCGGCGCGGCACTGCTCGTGTCGCTGGCGCTGGCGCTGCTGGTCGGGCTGTTCTCGCTGCGCGTGAAGGCGATCTTCTACGCCATGATCACGCTCGCGGTGGCCGCGGCGTTCCAGACTCTGGCCTCGCAACTGAGCGACTTCACCGGCGGCGAGGACGGCCTGACCTTCAGGAATCCCGAGTGGCTCAGCCCGTCGTTCGAGCCCTTCGACGGCCCCTGGCTCGGCGTCGCCATCGACGGCAGGCTGTTCACCTACTACCTGCTGTTCGTGCTCGTCGCGCTGCTGTTCCTGGCGCTGCTGCGCATCGTCAACTCGCCGTTCGGCCGCGTGCTGATGGCGATCCGCGAGAACGACTTCCGCGCCGAGGCGATCGGCTTCCGGGTCGTCGTCTACCGCACCCTGTCCAACGTCCTCGCTGCGCTGTTCGCCACGCTCGCCGGCGCGCTGCTGGCGCTGTGGCTGCGCTACACCGGCCCCGACACCACGCTCGGCTTCGAGGTCATGCTCGACATCCTGCTCATCGTCGTCATCGGCGGCATGGGGACGATGTACGGCGCTGTCGTCGGCGCGGTGCTGTTCATGCTGGCGCAGAACTACCTGCAGGACCTGCTGCGGCTGGGGGCGTCAGCACTGGGCACGCTCGACGCCGTGCCCTGGCTTGCGCCGCTGATCTCGCCCGAGCGCTGGCTGCTCTGGCTGGGCGTGCTGTTCGTGCTGTCGGTCTATCACTTTCCCGCCGGCGTGGTCGGCCGCCTGCGCCTGGCGGCCATCGGAGGCAAGCCATGACATCCACCTCGAACTACCTGCGCTGCGAGGGCCGCGAGATCCATTACACCGAATGGGGCGCCGAGCACGCCGGGACGGTCGTCGCCTGGCACGGCCTGGCGCGCACCGGGCGCGACATGGACGACCTGGCCCGCCACCTGAGCGCGCGCTGGCGCGTCATCTGCCCCGACACCATCGGCCGCGGCCTGTCGCAGTGGAGCCCCGACCCGGACGCCGAATACTGCCTGGCCTTCTACACCCGGCTTGCCGTCTCGCTGCTCGACCAGCTCGGCATCCGGCGCTGCCACTGGCTCGGCACCTCGATGGGCGGCGCGATCGGACTGCACGCGGCCGCCGGCGCGCTGCGCGGGCGCATCGACCGGCTGCTGCTCAACGACATCGGCCCCGAGCTGGCCGCCGCTGCCGTCGAGCGCATCCGCACCTACGCCGGCAGCCCGGCAGCCTTCGCAACGGTGAGCGAGCTCGAGCAGTACTTCCGCGTCGTCTACCAGCCGTTCGGCTGGCTCAGCGATGCGCAGTGGCGGCGCCTCACCGAGACCAGCCTGCGCCGACTGCCCGACGGCCGCGTGACGCCGCACTACGACCCTGCGATGGTGCGCCAGTTCGTCGTCCACCCCGACGATTACGACCTCTGGCCGGCCTGGGACAGCCTGGCGATCCCGGTGCTGGTGCTCAACGGCGCGCACTCCGACCTGCTGCGTCCCGACGTGGCCGAGGCGATGCGCAATCGCGGCCCGCGCGCGGTGGTCGTCACGCTGCCCGACTGCGGTCACGCGCCGGCGCTCAACACGCCCGAGCAGTACGCGCTGGTCGAGCGCTTCTTCAACGGCTGAGAGTGCGCCCAGGCGGCGCAAACGCCGCCGCCCCCCCGAGGGGAATGAGCAAAGTAGCCAAGCGACATTTGCTCATGCTGCAGGTGCCGCAGGGCGCGTTCAGCGGCCGCCGGCCAACACCTCGGCCTGCGCGAACACGCGCTGGGCGAGGCGATCGAGCTCGAGCGGCGCTTCGCTGCCGTAGTGCACACATCTCTCGAACGCAGCGATGCTGACGCAGACACTGTTGACGTTGGCGTCCGAGAGTTGGCGCCGGATCGTGTCGACGCTGCCGTCATCGCTCAGCCGCGCGCTGGGGCGGGTCGAATACTGCGTCGGCAGGTCGAAGAAGCGGATGCGGTAGAGCTCGTTGAGCAGTGCGACGCGGTCCCTGGACTCGAAACGGAACGGCAGCTTCCGGCCGTCCGCCTCGAGCGTCGCATCGCCCGTGCCCGGCAACGACACGACGCGCGGCGCATAGGCGGCGTTGCCGTTCTGGCGCGACAGGCGCAGGCCGAGCTCGTCGGCGCGGAATCGGCTCGGCGCGGCGGCGGTCATGGCCTGATCCTGCTGTGCCGCGTCGCCGGCGGCGAGGCACCAGGACGAGAACGCCACCAGCACGGCGTGCGACGCGAGCCGACCGGCCGCCCGGCCCGGTCTCACCGCGCGGCGGTCGGCATCAGCGCGCGACGCGGCATCGGTGTTGCGCTCGGCGGCACCCGGCACCCGCATCAGGCGCTGCGACGCCGTGCCAACCCGCCCACCACACCGAGTCCGGCGAGCATCAGCAGGTAGGCTCCGGGCTCGGGCACGGCCTGCGTGAAGCCGACCACGTCGAGCGCCGTGATCTCGACGCCCAGCTGCACGGTGCTGGCCCCCGGCGTGCCGAAGGCGTTCTGGACGCGGACCAGCGCGCTGTCGAAGTCACCGGTGTCGCCGCTGCCGCTGTGGTTGTAGCCGGCGAGGTTCGTCACACCACCATCGATGGACAGATACGCCGCATCGGTGGCGGCGGCGAAGCTGCGAACACCCGGCGCCGAGTAGCGGAACAGGTCGATCGGGCGGATCGTCGATCCGGGCACGTTCGACACCGTGCCGAGCACCTCATTGATCTCGTGCTGCGCGATGCTCTGCAGGTCGTACTTGGCCGGATCGACGGTGCCGGTACGGGTCGGGTTGATGATGCCGAAGTTGAAACTGATGACGCTGTCCCAATCGGTGACGCCATCGGGCGTGAAGAGGCCACCCAGACCGACCGCAACCGCCTGGGCGCGCGTCACGTCGATGTGCGTCGGATCCGTCGCGCTCGCGACGGGATTGGTTCCGGTCGGGACGCTCGACATCGCGGTCGAGTCCGCCGCGCTGGTGGCATCGGCACGCAGCCTGGCCATGAAGTCCGCGTAGTCGATCGGGTAGAAGTAGGTCGAGCTCTGGCCCAGGCCGCCGGTCATGTTCTCGAACTTGATGGTGACCGTCACCGGGTCGTCGAACAGCGCCGAATACCCGGCGACGACGTCGTTGATCGTCGCCTGCGCGGTGGCACCGACGCCGGCACCGAAGGTCGGGACGATCGTCAGCGCGTTCGCTGAGAAGCTGGCGCCGAGCGCGGCGGCCGCAGTGACCAGGGCCGGCAGCGGCTTGCGCCAGCACGGTGTTGCACAGTCGCAGGGGCTCGAATCGGTCAGGCGCTGCATGAAGGACTCCCATGAAGATCGATGCCCAGGCCCGCGCGGCCCGGCTCGACCCGGGCAGTGTCGGTCACGATCGATGCTTCGTCCATGCGCACGGACGCTGCGTCCCCCCGTTCGCGGGGGGTTCGATTGCACCGGCGGGGTGACTGCCATCGCCACGGATCGACCCAGGCGCGCCCAGGGTCAACGCCGTCGGCCGGGTGCGGGCAGCGCGGTCCGGCCAGACGGCCGGCGCCGCGCCCGTCAGCCGCCGAGCCGGCGGCAGATCTCGAGCGGCAGCGCCGACTGGTTCAGCGTGTAGAAGTGGATCGACGGCGCGCCGCCGTCGAGCAGGCGCCGGCAGAGCCGGGTCACGACGTCGAGCCCGAAGGCGCGGATCGACGCCGCGTCGTCGAGGTAACCTTCCATCTGCAGCGCGATCCAGCGTGGGATCTCGATACCGCCCCGGTCCGCGAACTGCGCGACGCGGGCGTAGTTCTGGATCGGCATGACGCCGGGGACGATCGGCACGCTGACACCCAATGCACGCACCTGGTCGACGAAGTGGAAGTAGGCGTCCGCGTTGAAGAAGAACTGAGTGATCGCCGACGTTGCGCCGGCCTTGACCTTGTCGGCGAAGTGCTGCAGGTCGCGCCGCGCGTAACGCTGCTCGGGGTGGTACTCGGGGTAGGCGGCCACCGCGATGTGCCAGTCCGGCCCTTGCGTGCGGCGGATGAATTCGACCAGATCGGCGGCATGGCGGAACTCGCCGGCCACCGCGGTGCCGCTGGGCAGGTCGCCGCGCAGCGCGACCAGGCGGCGGATGTCCTGCGCCCGGTAGGCCGCCAGGATCTCGACGATGTGCGCACGCGTGGCGCCGACGCACGACAGGTGCGGCGCGGCCTCGAAGCCGGCGGCGGCGATGTCGCGCACGGTGGCGAGCGTCTTGTCGCGCGTCGCCCCGCCGGCGCCGTAGGTGACGCTGAAGAACTCGGGGCCGAGCGCGCCGAGTTCGCGCACCACGGTGCCGAGCTTCTCGGCGCCGGCCGGGGTGTTGGGCGGGAAGAACTCGAAGCTGACGGGCAATGGGGCAGTGGGGGCGTTCATCGGCGTCGTCGGACGGGGGTTGGGCGGCGCTTCATTCGAGCACGCCGGGATGACGCTGCGCGGCAGCGCCCAGCTTGCGGTCGAACGTGCCCAGCGGTGCCTGCAGCGATCCGGCCCGTTGGAGGTCGGCGGCAGCGCTGGCCGGTTCGGCCATCAGCAGCGCGGCCACGCCGCTGCAATCGGCCACCGCCGGCGGACGCTGCCGCCAGCGCGCGCGCCGCGCCGGCGCGCGGCGACTTCCATCGGCACGCCCTCGATCGAGAGATCGACACTCACCCTTGCCTCCATGAGGGAACCATGCCTGCATTCTGGTGCCAGGCTCGACCCCTGTCTCCCGGCGCCTCGGGCCGGTCGATGGCTGCGTCCCCGGGCCGATGTTGCGGGCCACATGACCTGTGAGTCCCACGGCGAGGCGGCGCGTCGTCAATAGCGGTAGCTGTCGGCCTTGTAAGGCCCGCTCCTGGGCACACCGATGTAGGCGGCCTGCTCGTCGGTGAGCTCGGTCAACTCGGCGTTGAGCGTGCGCAACTGCAGCCGCGCCACCTTCTCGTCGAGGTGCTTGGGCAGGACGTAGACCTGGCCTGGCTGGTAGTGCTCGCGGCGCGTGAACAGTTCGATCTGCGCCAGCGTCTGGTTGGCGAACGAGCTGCTCATCACGTAGCTCGGGTGGCCGGTGGCGCAGCCCAGGTTCACGAGGCGCCCCTTGGCCAGCATGATGATGCGCTTGCCGTCCGGGAAGATGATGTGGTCGACCTGCGGCTTGATCTCCTCCCACGGATACTTCTCGACCGAGGCGATGTCGATCTCGTTGTCGAAGTGGCCGATGTTGCAGACGATCGCGTTGTGCTTCATCGCCGCCATGTGGTCGTGGGTGATGATGGCCTTGTTGCCGGTGGCGGTGACGAAGATGTCGGCCTTGTCGGCGGCCCAGTCCATCGTCACGACGCGGTAGCCTTCCATCGCCGCCTGCAGCGCGTTGATCGGGTCGATCTCGGTCACCCAGACCTGTGCCGACAGCGCCCGCAGCGCCTGCGCCGAGCCCTTGCCGACGTCGCCGTAGCCGGCCACCACGGCGATCTTGCCGGCCACCATCACGTCGGTGGCGCGCTTGATGCCGTCGACCAGGCTCTCGCGGCAGCCGTAGAGGTTGTCGAACTTGCTCTTGGTGACCGAGTCGTTGACGTTGATGGCGCGGAACAGCAGCTTGCCCTTGGCACTCATCTCGTTCAGGCGGTGCACGCCGGTGGTCGTCTCTTCGGTGACGCCGACGATCTGCGCGCACTTGCGGCTGTACCAGGCGGGATCCGCCGCCAGCCTGGCGCGGATCGCCGCGTAGAGCTCGCGCTCCTCCTCGCTGCCCGGGTTGGCGATGGCCGACGCGTCGGTCTCGGCGCGCCGGCCCAGGTGCATCAGCAGCGTCGCGTCGCCACCGTCGTCGAGGATCATGTTCGGGCCTTCGGCGTCATCGCCGCGCGCGCCGAACTCGAAGATGCGGTGCGTGTACGCCCAGTAGTCGCGCAGGCTCTCGCCCTTGTACGCGAACACCGGCGTGCCGCGCTCGACCAGCGCCGCGGCGGCGTGGTCCTGCGTCGAGAAGATGTTGCACGAGGCCCAGCGCACCTGGGCACCCAGCGCCTGCAGCGTCTCGACCAGCATCGCGGTCTGGATCGTCATGTGCAGCGAGCCGGCGATGCGCGCGCCCTCGAGCGGTCGGCTGCGCGCGTACTCGGCGCGGATCGCCATCAGCGCGGGCATCTCGCTCTCGGCGATGTCGATCTCCTTGCGGCCCCAGGCGGCGAGCGCGAGGTCGGCGACGGCGTACTGCCCAGGGGGCGGTGACTTGCGGGCGGTGTTCATGGCCATGGCTCCGTTGACGCTGGGAACCCGTACCGCCACGCCGTCGCGATCGACTCACCCACGGCGGAATGCGGTGCGGGTGAGCGCAGTTGCTGATGAAAGTTCCGAGCCTGGGGCATGCGAAGATGCCTTGCAACGCTCCTCGAAACTGGCCCGGAGTTTAGCAGCGCGGCTGGCCTCGTGGCGGGACGTGACGCGCGACAAAGTCGGCACTCGATGCGCGCGCAGCGCTGCCGCGAGGTCGGTCCCGGATCGGTATGCGAGACTCGTCAGCCCACCAGCAAACGACGGGCCGCTTCCGGGTTTGTTTGCCCCCTCGGGGGGCGGACGACGTTTGTCTGCGGCCTGGGGGCGCCTTCAGCCACCTCCTTCGTTGCCGCTATCGATGACTCCACCGATGCCGATGCCCGTCGATCGCCTGCGCCCGCTGGCCGAGTTGCCGCCCGCCCGGCTGGCCGCGCTGCGCGGCGTTCTCACCGACATCGACGACACGCTCACCTGCGCCGGCGCGATCGAGCCTGCCGCACTGGCGGCGCTGCACCGGCTGGCCCAGGCCGGCGTGCCGGTGATCGCGATCACCGGCCGTCCGGCGGGCTGGAGCGAGCCCTTCGCGCTGGCCTGGCCGGTGGCAGCGATCGTCGCCGAGAACGGCGCGGTGCTGCTGCGTCGCGACGGTGATCGACTGCGCATCGATTTCAGCGCCGACGCCGCGACCCGCAGTGCGAACGCGCTGCGCCTGCGCGCCTGCGCTGCTGCGGTGCTGGCCGAGGTGCCAGGGGCGACGCTGGCGCGCGACAGCGCCGGGCGGCGCACCGACATCGCCATCGACCACGGCGAGTTCCATCACCTCGACGCGACGCAGATCGAGCACGTCGTCGCGCTGATGCGCCGCCACGGCCTGACTGCCAGCGTCAGCTCGATCCACGTCAACGGCTGGATCGGCGGGCACGACAAATGGACCGGCGCGCGCTGGGCCGTCGAGCAGGCGCTGGGGTGGCGCTTCGATGTCGCCGAATGGCTGTACGTCGGCGACTCGACCAACGACCAGTCGATGTTCGAACACCTGCCGCTGAGCGTGGCGGTGGCCAACATCGCCCGTTTCGTGCCGCAACTGACGGTGCTGCCGGCCTTCGTGACACAGGCCGAGCGCGGCGCCGGCTTTGCCGAGATCGCCGCGGCCCTCCTGCGCTCGCGCCAGGCGGCGGCGATCGGGACGACACGCTGAACCGGCCCGCCGACCCTGCCGTGCGCACGGCGCGCGCGCGAGGTGCATCCGACGTACGATGCCCGCGCGGCGCGGCTCGGGCCGCACGCGCATGCGCGAGGCGGGTCGGGCCCCGCGACGGCAAGAGGCGTTCGAGGCGCGTCGTGTCCACCCCGGCCCGGTTCCACCCGGCCCCATCAGGAGCATCGCCATGCAACGGTCCACCCGTGTCGTCTTCACGCTGCTGTGCGGCGCGCTCGGCGCAGCGCCGGCCGGCGCCGCCGATCTCGAGGCCGGCAAGGCGCGCGCACTGAGCGTCTGCGCGGCCTGCCCCGGTGCCACCGGCATGAGCGTCAGCGACACCATTCCGAACCTGGCCGGACAGCGCGCGGCCTACCTCGAGTCGCAGCTCAAGGCATGGAAGGACGGCTCGCGCAGGAACCCGATCATGAACGCGATCGCCGGCCAGCTCGGCGCCGACGACATCGCCAACGTCGCCGCCTACTTCGCGTCGCTGCCGGGCGCCACGACGGGGATGAAGTCGGACCTGCTGCCGCAACTGGCCAGGACGCGCGTCGCCTTCCCCGCGGGCTACGCCAGCTCCTTCACCAAGTACCACACGATCAACTTCCCGGCCACCCGACAGGTGCGCGTCTACTTCGCGAACGACGTCGCGCTGCGTGCCGCCAGGGCCGCAGCGCCGCTGCCCGACGGCTCGGTGCTGTTCGCCGAAGTGCACTCGGCCAAGGTCGACGCCGACAACAAGCCGATCGTCGGTGGCGACGGCCTGTTTCAGCCCGACAAGCTGCTGTTCTACACGGCGATGGCGCGTGAGGCCGGCTGGGGCAGCGACTTCCCCGACCTGCTGCGCAACGAGGACTGGAACTACGCCGTCTTCACCAGCGCCGGGCAGATGCGGCTCGGCGTCAACCAGGCCGAGTGCCTGGCTTGCCACAAGCCGCACGACAGGACGAGCTACACGTTCACGCTCGAACAGCTCGGCAAGGTGGCGAGGTCGCGCTAGGCAAGGCCGAGGCGCCGCGCTCGCTCGCGCGGTTGCCGTGCGGGTGCATCGACGCTCAGTGCGCTGCACCGTCAGCGCTGCCGAGGAACTCGCCGATGCGCGCCAGTTCGTCGTCGAGCGCGCGGCGAAAGCCGCCGTCGCGCGGCGCCTTGCCGGCGACGTAGCCGATGTCGGCGTGCAGCACGCCGTCGCGCTGTGCCAGGTTGCCCCAGCCGATGACCCGGTCGCGCCACAGCAGCGGCAGCGCGTAGTAGCCCCGCACGCGCCTGTGCACGGGCGTGTAGGCCTCGAAGCGGTAGGCCCAGCCCCAGAGCATCTCGAAGCGGCGCCGGTCCCAGACAACGGGGTCGAACGGCGCCAGCAGGCGGACGCGATCGCCGGGGTCGTACCGGCGCGAGACCGGGCTCTCACCCGCGGGCCAGTACCAGGCGAGGCCGTCGACCCGTGCGCAGGGCAGCCGGCGTCGCGCGCGCGCCAGTGCGTCGCCCCGGCCGGCGGCCCATTGCGGCACGCCAGCGCGCAGCTGGCTCACCAACTGAGCGAGCGAGGCGGCGGGCAGCGGCGCGTAGTTGCGCACGATCACGTCGACCAGCGCGTCGAGCGCGGCCGCTGCATCGTCCGGCGGCGCGGTCGGCTCGCGCGCGGCGTACAGGCGCACGCCGGCGTCGCGGCGCGCGACGCGCAGCAGACCGCGGTAGTGCATCGCGTCGAGCAACTGCGTGCTCGCGCGGGTCGAGCCGCCGAACCAGTTGCGCGCCCTGCCGTGCGCGAACGCCGCGTCGACCTCCCTCGGGTGCACCACGCCGTGCGCGCGCACGAAGTCGAGCACCGCACGCGCCTGCGCCCGGCACGCCGGCGACCAGGCGGTGCGCGGCGTGCGCGGGTGCATCAGTTCGTGCGTGGCCCGCGGCAGGAAGCCGTAGTTGACGAAGTGGTCCTCCTCGATCGCCAGCCTCGGGTAGCGCCGCTCGAGGTCGCCGGCGCGGTAGCCGGCAACGCGCTGGCGCAGCGTGAGGTCCTGCGCGCGCGCCGGTGCGCGGATCGGGTCGGCCTGCACGAAACCCAGGCGCTCGATCGCGCGCGGCAGCGTGGTGGGCGTGAACAGGCTGCGCGCGACGGCATAGCCGCGCAGGTCGTCGAGGTCGAGCGTGTGGCTGCGGGTGCGCGCCGCGGGCGAGCTGGCTGCAGGCATGCGCCGATGATGCCGCATCGGTACGACGGGCGGCATGCGGCGGCGACAATGCGGGCCGTCCACCACCGCACAAACGCCCCGCCATGACCTGCCTCGGCACCCCGCTGTCCCCCTCGGCCACCCGCGTCATGCTGCTCGGCAGCGGCGAACTCGGCAAGGAGGTGCTGATCGCGCTGCAGCGGCTGGGGGTCGAGACGATCGCTGTCGACCGCTACGACAACGCGCCCGGCCAGCAGGTCGCGCACCACGCGCGCACGATCACGATGAGCGACCCGCAGGCGCTGCGCGCGCTGGTCGAAGCCGAGCACCCCGACCTGGTGGTGCCCGAGATCGAGGCCATCGCCACGCCGGTGCTGCAGGCGCTCGAAGCCGAAGGCGCCGTGCGCGTGATCCCGACCGCGCGAGCGGTGCGCCTGACGATGGACCGCGAAGGCATCCGCCGCCTGGCCGCCGAAACGCTGGGCTTGCCGACCAGTCCGTATCGCTTCTGCGATTCGCTGGCCGAGCTGCGCGCGGCGATTGACGGCTCGACGCAGGGCGACGAGCCGCGCGCGGGCATCGGCTATCCGTGCATCGTCAAGCCGGTGATGAGCAGTTCGGGCAAGGGCCAGAGCAGGATCGATGGCCCGGGCGACGTCGAGCGGGCGTGGAACCACGCGCTGGCCGGCGGCCGCGTCAGTCATGGCCGCGTCATCGTCGAGGGCTTCATCGCCTTCGACTACGAAATCACGCTGCTGACGGTGCGCGCGCTCGGCGCCACGGGCGAGGTCGAGACGCACTTCTGCGCGCCGATCGGCCACGTCCAGATCAACGGCGACTACGTCGAGAGCTGGCAGCCGCAGCCGATGACGCCCGCCGCGCTGCAGCGCGCACGCGAGATCGCCGCAGCCGTCACCGGCAACCTCGGCGGGCAGGGCATCTTCGGCGTCGAACTGTTCGTCCAGGGCGACCGCGTCTTCTTCAGCGAGGTCAGCCCGCGCCCGCACGACACCGGCATGGTCACGATGGTGACGCAGTGGCAGAACGAGTTCGAGCTGCACGCGCGCGCCATCCTCGGGCTGCCGGTGGACACCGCGTTGCGCAGCCCCGGCGCCAGCGCGGTGATCTACGGCGGCGTCGCCGCGCGCGGCATCGTCTTCGACGGTGTCGACGAGGCATTGCGCGTTCCCAGGACCGAGTTGCGGTTGTTCGGCAAGCCCGAGAGCTTCGTCAAGCGCCGCATGGGTGTGGCGCTGGCCTGCGACGACGACGTCGAGCGCGCGCGCGTGCAGGCCAGGCTGGCGGCGTCGAAGGTCAGGCCAAGGGCGGCGTGAGCCGCGGGCGGACCGCAGTCCTCAGGACTGCCGCCTCATCCGTGCCCCGGTCCGCGCCCAAGTCCATGACGCGCAGATGGGCGCAGCCTGCGCACCCACCAGCCACGCGCGCGGCGCGGCTGCCCTGTCGCTGCCTTGGTTCCGGCCGACCCTGCGGGCCTACACATCGGTGGCGCCGATGTGAGCCTGCACCGGGGAACGGCCAGGCGCGCTGCGCTCGGGGCCCTACAGCCCCGCAGCCGCGCGCAGCGCGGCCGCCTTGTCCGTTCTCTCCCACGTGAACTCGGGTTCGTCGCGGCCGAAGTGGCCGTAGGCGGCGGTCTTGCAGTAGATCGGGCGCAGCAGGTCGAGCATCTGGATGATGCCCTTGGGGCGCAGGTCGAACTGCTCGTTGACGATCGTGGCGATCCGCTCGTCGGAGATCACTCCGGTGCCCTCGGTGTAGACCGTCACGTTCATCGGTCTGGCCACGCCGATGGCGTAGGCGACCTGGATCTGGCATTGGCGGGCGATGCCGGCCGCGACGACGTTCTTGGCCACGTAACGTGCGGCATAGGCGGCCGAACGGTCGACCTTGCTCGGGTCCTTGCCGCTGAACGCCCCGCCGCCGTGCGGGCAGGCGCCGCCGTAGGTGTCGACGATGATCTTGCGCCCGGTCAGTCCGCAGTCGCCCTGCGGGCCGCCGATGACGAAGCGGCCGGTCGGGTTGATCAGGTACTTGGTGTCGGCGGTGAGCCACTGGCTTGGCAACACCGGCTTGATGATCTCCTCGCGCACCGCTTCGTAGAACTCGGGCTTCATCCGTGCGCCCAGGCTCATCTCGGGCGCGTGCTGGCTCGACAGCACGACGGTGTCGATCGAGTGCGGGCGGCCGTCGACGTAGCGCAGCGTGACCTGGCTCTTGGCGTCCGGGCGCAGGAACGGCAGCCGGCCGTCCTTGCGCAGCTGCGCCTGGCGCTCGACCAGGCGGTGCGCGTAGTAGATCGGCGCGGGCATCAGCTCGGGCGTCTCGTCGCAGGCGTAGCCGAACATCAGCCCCTGGTCGCCGGCGCCGGTGTTGAGGTAGTCGTCGCTGGCGTGGTCGACACCCTGCGCGATGTCGTTGCTCTGCTTGTCGTAGGCCACCAGCACCGCGCAGCCCTTGTAGTCGATGCCGAAGTCGGTGTTGTCATAGCCGATGCGCTTGAGCGTGTCGCGCGCGACCTGGATGTAGTCGACGTTGGCCTGCGTCGTGATCTCGCCGGCCAGCACCACCAGCCCGGTGTTGGTCAGCGTCTCGGCCGCCACGCGCGAGCGCGGGTCCTGCGTGAAGATCGCGTCGAGGATGGCATCGGAGATCTGGTCGGCCACCTTGTCGGGATGGCCTTCTGAGACGGATTCCGAGGTGAAGAGGAAGTCGTTCGCCACTTGCATACACTCCTGGGCTGGTTGAAACCTGTTCGCCGGTTCCAGAGTCTGGGAGTCTTGCGGCGAACGCTTTAGCGGAATTTCTTGAACCGTTGCCGGCCCGGCGCGGATCGAACATGGCCCGATCCGCGTGGTCGCCCCGCAAGTTGTCCTTTAACTCGGCGACCGCCAAATTATACAAACCATGCTGACCCTGATGCGCTGGTGGTCGCACTGGTTGTCGCGCCGTTCGCTGGCAACTCTGCACGCCTGGGGCGCGCTCATCGGCTGGCTGGCCTACGCGCTGTCGCCGGGCTATCGTCGGCGCCTGGACACCCATGCCGCATTGGCCGGGATCGACGCGACCGATCGCCGCCGTGCCGTGGCCGAGGCCGGCCGCATGGTCGCCGAGCTGCCCTGGCTGTGGCTGCGGCCGACCGATCGACCGCTCGGTGCGGCGGTGCAGTGGCAGGGCGCCGAGTTGATCGCCCGGGCGCTGGATGCCGGACGCGGCGTCGTGCTGCTGACGCCGCACCTGGGCTGCTGGGAGGTCTGCGCGCAGGCCATCGCCGAGCGTTTCGGTGACCGCACCCAGCTCACCGCGATGTACCGCCCGGCGCGCCAGCGCTGGTTGCGCGAGCTCGAGGCGACGGCGCGCGCGCGCCCCGGGCTGGCCACCGCGCCGGCGGCACTGACCGGTGTGCGGCAGATGATCCGCGCGTTGCGCCGCGGCGAGGCGGTGGGCCTGCTGCCCGACCAGGTGCCGCCCGAGGGCATGGGCGTCTGGGCACCGTTCTTCGGTCGCGACGCCTACACCATGACGCTGGCCACCCGGCTGGTGCAGCAGACCGGTGCCGCGCTGCTGCTGATCTGGGCCGAACGGCTGGCCGCCGGCGCGGGCTGGCGGCTGCGCGTGTCGCCGCCGCGCGCGCCGCTGCCGGTCGACATGGCAGACGACGCGGCGCTGCCACTGGCGTGCGCGTCGATGGTCAATCGCGAGATGGAGTGGCTGATCCGCCAGTGCCCGTCGCAGTACCTGTGGGCTTACCACCGCTACAAGCAGCCGCGCCGGGTCGATGCGCAGGCGGCCGACGAGGCGGCGCGATGAACCTGGCGGCACGCGCGCTGCTGGGCCTGCTGCGGCTGGTGCAGACCCTGCCGCTGGGCCTGCAGGCGGCGCTCGGTCGTGGTCTCGGACGCGTCCTTTACCTGTTTGCAGGCGCGCGCCGCAAGGTGGCGTTGCGCAACGTCGAGCTGTGCCTGCCCGAGCTGGCCGAGCCGCAGCGCCGCGCGCTGGTGCGCGAGCACTTCGAGTGGCTCGCGCGCAGCCTGCTCGAGCGCGGCCTGCTCTGGTACGCGCCGCACGACCGGCTGGCGCGGCTGATCCATGTCGAGGGCGACGTCGGCCTGGCCGAGCGCAGCGACCGGCCGGTGATGTGGCTGGTGCCTCATTTCGTCGCGCTCGATGTCGCGGGCGTGGCCACGCAGCTGTTCCAGCAGCGGCTGGTCGCGTCGATCTACCAGGCGCAGAGCAACCCGGTGTTCGACGCCGCGTTGCGCCGCGGCCGGCTGCGCTTCGACCAGGGCCAGGTGTTCGCGCGCAGCGAACGCGCGCTGCCCCTGGTGCGCGCGATCCGCCGCGGCCACGCCTTCTTCAACCTGCCGGACATGGACTTCGGCGCCGGCGAGGCCGCGTTCGTGCCCTTCTTCGGCGTGCCGGCGGCGACGCTGCTGGCGCCGGCGCGCATGGCGCGTTCGCTCGGCATGATCGTGCAACCGGTGCTGGCCGAGATCCTGCCCGGCGGCCAGGGCTACCGGGTGCGCTTCCTGCCCGCGTGGCACGACTTCCCGGGCAGCGACGACGTGGCCGCCGCGGCGCGGATGAACCGCTGGATCGAGAGCGAGGTGCGCCGCAACCCAGCACAGTACCTGTGGGTGCACCGACGCTTCAAGACGCGGCCCGCGGGACAGGGCCCGCTCTACTGACTCCGGCCCGGGCCGCCGCGGCGCGCCGCCGATCGACGCGAGTCGTCGCCACATCGACGACCCGGCGTCCTGCGGCCAGCCGATAATCGCGCGCCATGAAGGTGAAGTTCACCAAGATGCAGGGTGCCGGCAACGACTTCGTCGTGATCGACGCGACGCGCACGCGCGTCGAACTGACACCCGAGCAGCTGCGGCGCCTGGGTGACCGGCGCTTGGGCGTCGGTGCCGACCAGATCCTGCTCGTCGAGCCGAGCCCGGAGCCGGGCATCGACTTCCGCTATCGCATCTTCAACCGCAGTGGCGGCGAGGTCGAGCAGTGCGGCAACGGCGCGCGCTGCCTGCTGCGCTTCGTCCACGAGCAGGGGTTGACCGACAGGCGCACGGTGCGGGTACGGACGATGAACACCGAACTCGAGCTGCGGCTGCAGGACGACGGACGCGTCACGGTCGACATGGGCCGGCCGGTGTTCGACCTGGCGCGCGTGCCCTTCGACGCCGGCGGTCTGGTGCCGCGCCTGGAAGGCGGCTTCGAGCTCTGGCCGCTCGATGTCGGCGAAGGCCGCAGCGTCGAGGTCGCGGTGCTGTCGATGGGCAACCCGCACGCGGTGCAGCGCGTGGCCGACGTGCGCGAGGCGCCGGTGGCCGTGCTGGGCCCACTCGTCGAGACGCATCCGCGTTTTGCGCGCCGGACCAACGCCGGCTTCATGCAGATCGTCGCGCGCGACCAGATCGCGCTGCGTGTGCACGAGCGCGGCGCCGGCGAGACGCTGGCCTGCGGCAGCGGCGCCTGTGCCGCCGTGGTGGCCGGCATCCGGCTGGGCTGGCTGGAGCGGCGTGTCGACGTGCACGCGCGCGGTGGCGTGCTCACGGTCGACTGGCCCGACGCCGAGGCCGGTGTGCGCATGACCGGGCCGGCCGAGACCGTCTACACCGGGGAGATCGACTTGTGACCATCGAGGGTGGCATCACCGAAGGCGACATCGCCGACTACCTGGCCAACACGCCGGGCTTCTTCGAGCGCCATGCCGAGCTGCTCGGGACCGTGCAGCTCACCAGCCCGCACGAGATCGGAAGAGC